>OMUU01000122.1 GCA_900314295.1 uncultured Lachnospiraceae bacterium
TTTACGCGAACAGTGAGCCGCAGCCGAATGCGAAGTATTCGTGTGCGGCGAGCGTCGCGATAGCGAGATAAAACTCGCGCAGCGTGTTTTATCTCGTTTGCCCTGACAGAGAGGAGGTACAATGGGAATCAGCAGCGATGTCATCCGCGGCTACAACGACACCATTATCCTGTGTCTGCTTCTGGACGAACCATCCTACGGATATGAAATTTCCAGGAAAATCCGTACCAAAACCGCAGATGCCTATATCATCAAGGAAACAACCCTGTATTCCGCCTTCACCCGCATGGAGAAGAACGGCTACATCGAATCCTATCCCGGATTCGCGGACAACGGAAAACGAAGAACCTATTACCGGATTACGGATAGCGGACGGCAGTATTACCAGGAGAAATGTGAAGAATGGAAATTGACAAAAGAAGTGATTGAACATTTTATCAGGGAGGAGAATACATGAACACCATTCGAAATTATCTGGAATCCATGTTTGCAAAGCTTCCGAACACCCCCGAAGTAATCAAGGCGAAGTGTGAGCTCGGGCAGATGATGGAAGACAAGTATAATGAACTGATCAGCGAGGGAAAATCGGACAACGAGGCGGTTGCTCAGGTCATTTCCGAGTTTGGAAATCTGGACGATCTCGGCGACGCTCTCGGCATCCGCGATCTTCTGCGGGAAGATCATGCAGCAACCCAGAATATCCGGGAACTGTCCGCTGACGAGGCGGAAAAATACCTCGCAGAGAAGGCTCATTCCGCTCTGCTCGCCGGACTCGGAACCTTTTTCGCCGTTATCTGCCCGAGCGGTGTGATCCTGGCAGGCACTGCAGAGCACGGCTCCCGCACACTGATGGCCATTGGCGTCTTCTTCCTGCTCGGTGCCATCGCAGCCTGCGTCACGCTTCATACCTACAGCGCCCTGCGCATGGGATCCTGGAAGTATCTGAAGCTCGAGCCCTGCAGCATTGATTACGCGACCGCCGGCATGATCAACGACCAGAGGCGAAGCACGCATGACAGCACGATTCTCCAGCGCACCGTTTCGATTCTGCTTTTCTGCACCTGCTACATCCCCCTCGTCTTTCTGCACCTTATGGTGCCGAGAAGCATTGTCGATGGAGCGGGCGTAGTGATCCTGCTGGTGATGGTTGCTTTTGGCGTCCTGATTCTCACCGTCAGCAATTCCCGTGAAAACGGCTACCATGTGCTGTTAAGCCTGAGCAGTTCGCAGGATGGCAGAAGATTTCGTTCAAACGATGATGTCGTATACAGCCGTCCGGCCGTCCGCATCATCATGTCCGTCTTCTGGCCGACCGTTACCTGCCTGTATCTGATCATCAGTTTTCTGACCTTCGGCTGGGCGATCACCTGGATCATCTTTCCGATCGCCGGCGTCGTTGACCGCCTGCTCAAGGCTATCTTCGGCATTCGAAAGGAGGATTTGAACAAATGAAAAAGCGCACGATATATCTGATCTTGCTTTCCGTCGTCACCATCGCCGCAATCTGCTTCGGAACCTGGGTACATCTCGGATATCTCGGATATCCGGAGTTGACACTGACAAAAGGCAGCTTTTCCCTTGGCTTCCAGAGTCCGGGTACCACCACCATCGTCAAGCGCCCAGGATCCTTTGACAGCGTCAGCCTCCAGCTCGATCATACGGATCTGGAGCTATACCGCGGAGACGATTACTCCGTCACCTACCAGGGCCCGGAAAAAGCCTGTCCTGACTTCAAGGTCACAAACGGCATACTGACCGCAACACAGCCATCCGTAAAAAGGCTTCATCTCCGCACCTCCGATGAAACCGTGATCATCACAATTCCGAAGGATGTCACGAAGCTGAAAGAAATCTCTCTCTCCTCGGATAACGGCGATCTGACCGTAGAACCCGATCAGTCCCTCACTCTGAACACTCTGAAGCTCAAAAGCTCGAATGGTGATCTCGAGCTTTCCAACTGCCAGGGAAAAACGATCACGGCCTCTACCGATAACGGCGACATCAGCGCGGAGAAGCTTCTCTTCTCCGACTCCGATCTGGCCTCCAGCAACGGCGATCTGACAGTATCCCTCGCGGACAGTCTTAAAAACTACTCGATCTCTGTGACGGCAGAATCCGGAGATGTCACAATCGGAGACAACAGCTACTCTCTCGGAGACGGCGATCACTCCTCGATCCGGGTGGGCGATGGCCAGCAGAAAATGTCACTGCGCTCGGACAACGGCGATATTGATGTCGAAGAAGACCGATAAGCACTTATCGCCCTTTATTTCTGCATCTCTGCGAGCATCCGGACCGTCTCAACGTCATCCTCTGTCAGACGGAGATTCGTGACCATTTCTTTTCCGTCGGGACGGGTTACCTTTACTTCAATAATGGTGCCCGTCTCGATCGCCTGATTTCCAACCGCATTCAGAAACATCTGAAATTTCGGGTGCTGACTCTGAAAAAGTCCCAGTCTCTCTTTAAGCTTCATAAGCATCATCGGATTCATAGCCATTTCTTTTCTGTTCCTTCCTTTCTGTTATATAATCAGCCCTCATACGATACTTTATGTTGCAAAATGTATAAACTGCGGATTGCTCCGCGCTGCGCACCCCCGCAATCCTACAAGTATGAGAGCGCTTTCGTGCCGCTATCAGGTGACCGGCTTCGTCCGTCTTTCGCGGTCTTTCACACCGTGCGATACCCGGAATCCAGGAGCGTGTCCGCCTTCCGGACCTTCCTGTCATACGTATAGATGCCGTTTACCTCATCCTCGATATCTGTCCACTGGGTATAAATATAAGCGCAAAGTCCTTCCTCACGACACGCTTCCATCCGCTCGATCAACGTATGAAAAGCCTCCGCGAATTCCTCACGGTCCTTATATCTGGTTCCGTACCCATACACCTTTTCGCTCGTGCTGTGCTCCGGAATCGGATACGGAAGCCCTCCGAATTCTGAGAGCACAAATGCCCTGTTTTTTTCCGGTTTTACCCGAAACGTGTAATGATAATAGTGCACACTCCGAAAATCTCCGCAGCCCTGGTCGAACCACCCGCTGGCGGAATCGATCAGGTGCGCAGGATCTGTATTTCGAAGAAGCTCCGTGCACCTCTCCGTCTCGAACTGGCCCCACCCTTCATTAAAGATCGTCCAGGCAAAGATACACGGATGTTCCTTCAGAATCTCCGCTGTCATCACGATTTCCCGCCGAAATTCCTGGCGCCCCGCCTCATTCTCTCTGGACAAAAGTCTCTCCTTTTCATCACTGACCGGAATCCCCATCCAGGAAAGACGCGTACCTGCCCCGGTGACAAACCAGTCCTTATAGGGCTCTCCGCCGTTGACGATGTCCTGCCAGACCAGAAGGCCCAGACGATCGCAGTGATAATACCAGCGGTCCGGCTCAATCTTTGCGTGCTTGCGGACACAGTTAAAGCCGAATCTTCGCATCTGGGTCAGATCAAAAACCATCGCCGCATCGGACGGGGCTGTATAAATGCCGTCCGGCCAGTATCCCTGATCCAGAACGCCGCGGAGAAAAATTTCCTCCTTGTTGAGGAAGATGCGCGGAATTCCCTTCTCATCCCTTCCCATCGAGATGGTTCGCATCGCAAAATAACTGGAGACCAGATCCTCCCCCATCGTCACGTCAAAAAAATAGAGCCAGGGTTCCTCACAGGTCCAGAGATTCATTTTCGGAATCCTCACATGCATCCACTGATTCGACATTCCTGCCACGATGACTCCCTGAAGCAGCGTGTCCTCCTCAATCTCCGCCGTGTCCTCCTGTGCGATGATCGGCCGGCGGATCCGCACCCGTACCGGAAGGTCGCTGTCCGATTCCACCAGGATGCTCACATATCCATTCTCAATATCCGGGACTGTCTCGATATTATCGATATGGTACGAAGGAATCTCTTCGATCCAGACCGTCTGCCAGATTCCGCTGACCGCCGTATAATACATGCCGCCGCGCTTCAGTCTCTGCTTTCCCTTGGCGTGGAAAGAGGTGTCACTGAAATCCCTGACCTTCACGATCACCTCATCCGTCCCGTCTCCCTCGGTAACTGTCGAACTGTGAAGATCCCTGTCCTTCCCAGTGTGAAACGCACGTCTTCTTCCTTGAAAATCTTCTGTCCCTGTTGCCTCTGTCCCCCGGGTTTCTTCCCCCTCAGAGCTTTGAAACGCTCCTTCTTCTGTCCTTCCCCATTCCTCTGTCCATTCGTAGGCATCGTCATCTTCCGAAAAAACCGGTTTCAAGTAATCCGTGATATCCACCCCGAACGGAAGATAGCCGCCCACATGCCTTGCAACGCTCTTCCCGTTTATAATCACCTCACAACACTGATCCACCGCTCCGAAGTGAAGCACAATTCTGTGCCGTGGATTCCTCCCGGAAAGCTCCGGAAGATACCGGTGATACCAAAGCGTCTCGTCCGGCTGCAGCTGACGGGAGAGGCCAGAAAGCACGCTCTCCGGAGAAAAAGGAACCAGAATCCGGCTCACAAACTTCCCGATCTGCTCTTCCCCTTTTGTGATCGCGTAATCCCAGTACCCATTCAGATTGATATAGCTTTTCCGTTTCAGAAGCTCCCTGGGATACTCCTCCAGCACATGATCCCTGTTCAGCGCCATCCCCCAAGGCGTGTATAACTGTTTCATGATCCATTACTCCCCTTATCATTTGTCATTTTCGTAATATTTCTCTTCCCCATGCTCACATCCCCTCTTATCAGTTCATCTGTTCACGCGCCAGCCAAACGACAAAAATTTTACATACAATAAACCTTCATTGATGAGCATCGGTTTAAACGCCGATTATTATACCAAAACAGCCCTCTGTTTGCCATCACCACGGCACAATATTTTGTGCTCTTTTCCATTCTCTTTCTTAAAGCGTTTACCTATCTTTATAAAT
>OMUU01000037.1 GCA_900314295.1 uncultured Lachnospiraceae bacterium
GGCAGAATTATCGGATTCGGCGGCGGCGTGCCTCTGAAGATCGGTGATAAAATTGTCGGGGGACTTGGCGTAAGCGGCGGAACCGGCGAGCAGGACAACGATGTGGCGGAGTACGGACTGAAGGCTTTTGCGGAGATCACCGGACAGGCCTGAAGAAGTAGAGACGCATCCGGTTCTTCGAGATAGAATCGGAATATTTACAGATGATAGATTAACAGAGCTCAGAAATGGCGGAGATAAGCCTTTTCTGAGTTTTTTATATTTACGCGAACAGTGAGCCGCAGCCGAATGCGAAGTATTCGTGTGCGGCGAGAGTCTCGATAGCGAGATAAGACTCGCGCAGCGTGTGTATCTTGTTTTTTCGGAGATAGGGACCGGCTGTTTATTTTTGCACAATATAATACGGAGAATCGGGCCGGAGCCATGCAGCTGACAACTGTTCTGCATATGTACGCACGCCAGGACTGTGGAATTTTGTTGTATTCGCGTGTGAAATCTGTGGTTTTTTGGAAGATTTACCGCCATATCTATTGCTAATCGTTCATTTGAGAGGTATAATGATCCCAAATACTATGAGTGGGGTGTCCTGTCTCTATGGAGGATTCGCCCGCCGGGTTTTTATCCTTTTTTATCCTGCCCGGATATCATTTTTTCAGGGATTTTTATCCTGATGGGGGAAGCCTCTTCTTGCGGGCTTTCCGTGGGCGGGTGTAACGCACGTGATTATTTGCATTGCGGAGAAAGAAGCATGAAAAGATCAAAGAGATTTGAAGTTCTGGACCAGCGTCCGGTGAATAAGGACGGTTTTATCAACGAATGGCCGGAGATGGGATTTGTCGCCATGAAGAGCCCCTATGATCCGAAGCCTTCCGTGAAGGTGGAAAACGGTCAGATCGTTGAGCTCGATGGAAAGAAAAGGGAAGAGTTCGACTTCCTGGATACGTTCATCGCGGATTACGCCATCAACCTCTCCCGAACAGAGCAGTCCATGAAGATACCGGCAGTGGATATCGCAAGGATGATTGTAGATATCCATGTGTCGAGAAAAGAGGTTCTGGAGGTGATCTCCGGAATCACACCGGCGAAGATGACGGAGGTTATCAATGAGCTGAACGTCGTTGAGCTGATGATGGGTATGCAGAAGATGCGTGCCAGGAAAAAGCCGGGCAACCAGGCTCATATTACAAATCTGAAGGATGATCCGGTCCAGATCGCCGCGGACGCGGCGGAAGGGGCGCTTCGCGGATTTGCGGAGGAAGAGACCACGATGGGTGTAGCCAGATATGCGCCGCTGGATGCCATGGGCCTGCTGATCGGTTCACAGGTGGGAAGGCCGGGCGTTCTGACGCAGTGCTCTTCCGAGGAGGCGACGGAGCTGGAGCTCGGAATCCGCGGACTTACGACCTACGCGGAGACGCTTTCGGTCTACGGAACGGAGAAGGTGTTTGTCGATGGAGATGATACGCCGTATTCCAAGGCTTTCCTGAATTCCTGTTATGCGTCCAGAGGGCTGAAGGTTCGGTTTACTTCCGGGTCCGGCTCGGAGGTGCTGATGGGAAGCAGCGAGATGAAATCGATGCTCTATCTGGAGTGCCGCTGTCTCTATGTGACAAAGGGCTGCGGAAGCCAGGGAATCCAGAACGGTTCGGTAAGCTGTATCGGCATTCCGGGATCCGTTCCGGCCGGTATCCGTGAGGTCATCGGCGAGAACCTGGTGGCGGCGCTTCTCGGACTGGAGTGTGCGTCCTCTAACGACCAGAGCTTTTCCAATTCGGACATGCGGCGGACGGCAAGGACGATGCTGGAGTTCCTGCCCGGAACGGACTTCATCTTCTCGGGATATGCCGCGGAACCGAACTACGACAATATGTTTGCGGGATCGAACTTCGATGCCGAGGACTTTGACGATTACAACGTTTTTCAGCGAGACATGCAGGTGGACGGCGGCCTCAGGCCGGTGAAGGAAGAGGACGCGATTGCGGTTCGTTATAAGGCTGCGAAGGCTGTGCAGGCGGTATTCCGTCAGCTGGGTCTGGCGGAGGTTTCCGATGAGCAGGTTGAGGCGATTACCTACGCGCATGGAAGCAAAGATACGCTGCCCAGAGACGTCGCAGCGGATCTTATGTCCGCGGAGGATGTCATGAAAAGAGGCATCACCGGCATTGATGTCGTGAAAGCGCTGGCGGACAGCGGTTTTACAGATGTGGCCGAGAGCGTGCTTTCTATGCTGAAGCAGCGTGTGATCGGCGACTACATGCAGACCGCGGCTATTCTGGACAGCGATTTCCAGGTGATGTCCGGCGTGAATACGCCGAACGATTACATGGGACCGGGAACCGGATACCGCGTGGAGGGAAAGCGCTGGGAAGAGATCAAGCGCATTCCGCACCGCATCAATCCTATGGATATTTAGGAGGAGAGCATGCAGGTTTCACAGGAATTAATTCAAAAGATAACAGAAGAGGTTGTCCGTCAGATTCAGAGTCAGAAGGGCGCGGGATCGTCGTATGACGCCAACGGTTACCGCAAGGTTGTGGCCGGGGAGCTTGGCGAGGATGATGTTCCTTCCATGGCGGGCAGAACCCGAATCAATGAGAATAAAAGTGATTACTCCGCTTACCGGAAGGCAGAGCAGGGCACAGATCCGAAGGAAATCGTCATCGGTGTAGGGGCTGCTTTTCAGAGAGAGATCAAGAGAACCATCGGCGGGATTCCGCTGGATGAGGTGATCCGGAATGTGAAGGCCGGAATTGAGGAAGAGGGTATGACCCCCCGCGTGGTCAAGGTGCTGGACACCTCGGACGTCGGGTTTATGGCTCTGGAATCTGCGAAGCTCGCGGGTTCCGGGATTGGAATCGGGATACAGTCCAAGGGCACGACGGTCATCAGTCAGAAGGATCTTTATCCGCTGTCCAATCTGGAACTGTTTCCGCAGGCGCCGCTCATGACGCTGGAAACGTACCGGAGAATCGGACAGAATGCGGCGAAGTATGTCAAGGGAGAGAATGTTACGCCGATCCCCTCTGTTAATGATCCGATGGTCAGACCGAAATATCAGGTGAAGGCGGCCATCATGCACATCGCGGAGACAGAGCAGCTGGATCCGAAGCTTGGAATCATCGAATGGGAGGGAAAATAATGCAGTATCCATTAGGCGAACACGAAAGAGACCGTATTACCTCCAGAACCGGCAAGAAGCTGGATCAGCTCACGCTGGATGAGGTGATGAAGGGCCATGTAGCCCCGGATGATATCAAGATTTCCGCGGAGATGCTCCGCGCACAGGGCGAGGTGGCAGATCAGGCGGGAAATGCGCCGATGAAGAAGAACTTTGAGCGTGCGGCAGAGCTGACGAACGTGCCGGATGAGGTGATTCTCGGCATGTACAACAAGCTCAGACCGAATCGGGCGACCAAGACGGAGCTGGTCCGGATGGCACAGGAACTTCTGGAAAAGTATCAGGCGCCGAACTGTGCGAAGCTTGTACTGGAAGCAGCCGAGGTTTATGAGAAGAGAGGAATTCTTCTTCCGGAGCGGTAATGACCACATAGATGACCGTATCAGGTAGCGTCAATATCACATTTTCTGTCTCCCACACGTGCTTCACGTGGGATGGCGCAGCGGGGATGTGAATGAAATAGGTGAGAGGATAACGAGTTGCGTATTGTAGCAGGTGTTGACATCGGAAATTCAACGACAGAGGTTTGCATCGGGGAATTTGAACAGGGGAAGTCTGTCCGTTTTCTGTCGAGCGCTTCTGTTACGACAACGGGGACCAAGGGGACAACTGCGAATATTCACGGAATTCTGTCTGCGCTCAAGGATGCGATGGGAAAGATCGAAAGGGATGTTTCGGAGATCGATCTGATCCGTCTGAATGAGGCGGCGCCTGTTATCGGGGATACCGCCATGGAGACGCTGACAGAAACGATTATTACGGATTCCTCGATGATCGGTCACAATCCTTCGACCCCGGCGGGTGCCGGGCAGGCAGCGGGTGAGCTGCTGTCCTTTGACAGGCTGAGCCGGGGACGTTCCGGCACGCCTTATATTGTATATGCTTCCCGTGATTACCGTTATGAGGAGATCGCCGCCGCAATCAATGAGGCGGCGAAAAAGCTGGATATTGTCGGGATGATTCTGCAGGCGGATGAGGCCGTCCTGGTCGAAAACCGTCTGGATCGGAAGATTCCCATCGTAGATGAGGTGAAAAGGATTGACAAAATCCCGGACGGCAAGATGGCCGCGATCGAAGTGGCACTCCCGGGACAGTTTATCCGCATGCTTTCGAATCCGTATGGTATTGCGACGCTTCTTCATCTCAACGCGGAGGAGACGCGGACGGTCACACCGATCGCGAAGAGCCTGATTGGCAACCGAAGCGCGGTGGTCATCAAGACACCGAACGGGGATATCCGCGAGAATGTCCTTCCTGCCGGTGAGATTTCCCTGGACGCGGAGCATCCGGTACGGATTTCCCTGGACGAGGGTGCGGAAAAGATCATGAAAGCGGTCAATAGCGCCGGGAAGATTTATGATGTCACCGGGCAGGAGAATACAAATGTCGGCAATATGCTGCGGCGAATCCGGAAGGGCATGAGCGAGGTCAGCGGCGAGTCCGATGCGGAGGTTCATATTACGGATATTCTGGCAGTGGATACGCTGGCCCCGGTGCTGATTTCAGGCGCCTTGGCCGGGGAAACCTGTCTGGAAAAGGCGGTCGGGATCGCGGCCATGGTGCGGACACAGCAGCTTCCGATGCGGCAGATTGCGGAGAAGCTTTCCGAGACGCTTTCCACTAGGGCGACGGTTGCCGGTGTGGAGGCGGTCATGGCCAGCCTGGGAGCGCTGACCACACCGGGGACCAGACTTCCGCTTGCGATCCTGGATATGGGCGGGGGGTCTACCGATGCCGCGATCATTCACGAGGACGGTACGGTTTCCCTAACCCATCAGGCGGGAGCCGGCGAGCTGGTGTCTATGCTGATTCAGACGGAGCTGGGACTGGAAAATCGCTATATGGCGGAGCAGATCAAGAGATATCCGCTTGCAAAGGTGGAAAGTCTTTTCCATATGCGTATGGAAAACGGAGAGATGTACTTTGTTCAGGATTCGATCGATCCCAGATTTTACGGGAGAGTCGTGCTGCTGACCGAGGCCGGGCTTGTCCGGGTGGAAAAGGATGTTCCGATGGAACGCATCCGCGAGATCCGGAGGGAAGCCAAGAAGAAGGTTTTTCTGACAAATGCGCTGCGGGCGCTCCGGTCTGTCGCTCCGGATCACAATCTGCGAGATATTTCCAATGTGGTTCTGGTAGGCGGGTCGGCAGCGGACTTTGAGATTCCGGAGATGCTGATGGAAGAGTTTTCTACCTATGGAATCGTGTGCGGGCGCGGGAACATCCGCGGCACAGAAGGCCCCAGAAATGCGGTTGCAACCGGTCTGGTGCTTTCGTATGGAGGCGAGAAACGATGATCAGCCGGAGACCTTCTATTTTTATTTATGCGCATCAGGCGGATGCATCGTTTCTCAAGGAGATCCGGGCAGGGATTGAGGAGGAGAACGTTGCCTCCGAGGTTTTTGAGAAGGAAGAGGCGGACGTGAATTCTCTTGCATTCGATGCCGCTGGAGATTCAATGATGGGATCCGGAATCGGGATCTCCGGCGTGGATGTGGCAATGCAGATGCGCGGCCGGAGAAAGGACGAAAATGTATGCCTCGTGCATATGCCGACATTTCATCAATGCCGCATCATCGGATCTAACAGTGCCAGAGTGATCAAGAAGCAGGGGCTGAGGGATCTTGATTCATGAGAAGGACAGACGACCAATGAAAATCTATACAAAAAATGGTGACAACGGAAGAACGTCGCTGCTGAACGGACAGAGCGTCCTGAAGACAGACGACCGGATAGAGCTTCTGGGCACCATCGATGAACTGAACAGTCATATCGGCATGGCGAAGGTGCTTGCGGACGATGAGCTTCGGGGAAGGCTGACGCATATTCAGAAGACTCTGATGTTCATTATGTCCGGGGTGGCGGCTCCGATGAAGAGAGAATACCGGTTTGACAATGCGGAAACGCAGAAGCTGGAGGGGTGGATTGACGCCACAGAGGACGCTTTTCCCCGGGTTAAGGATTTCGTTCTGTACGGAGGATGCGAGGAGTCGGCGAGGCTGGATCTGGCACGCGCGGTAGCCAGAAGGGCTGAACGCAGATTCCGGGTCGTCGCGCAGAAGTTTGTAGCGGATAAAAAAGCAATGCAGTACATGAACCGCCTGTCCGATTTTCTGTACGTATCCGCGAGATATGCAGATTATAAAGCCGAGAATATCCGAAGCGAGGGCGTCCGGCAGGAAGTAATCCGGGATATTCTGAAGGAACCGCACAGATCCCGCAGACAGATTGACAACTGAGTGCAGGCGTTGTTCGGAAGCTTCTGGCGGCTGATCATACGCTTGGGAATTGATACCTGTCGTATCTATGTCGGCTGCAGGCGGACATCGACTGTGGAGTCGATAGAAACAGGGGAGGTCAGGGAACATGAGGAGGAACGAAAGAAGTGTACGTGTGTGACATGCATACGCATTCCATTGCCAGCGGTCACGGGACCTCAAGCACGATTGCGGATATGGCCAAGGCTGCGGCGGCGAAGGGGATTCAGGTTCTCGGGATTACCGACCACGGACCTGCCACCATGGCGGCGGGAACGGCGTCTTACTTCAGAAGCCTGGCCCATGCTCCGAGGATCCGCGCGGGTATCCGCGTCTGTTACGGAGCCGAGGTAAACATCGTAGATTTTTCCGGAAACATTGATCTTTCGGATGAGGTTCTTGACGGTCTGGACTATGCGATCGCGAGCATTCATCATCCGAATCTGAAGCCGGGAAGCATCACAGCGAATACACTTGCTTATACGCAGGCAATGAAACATTCCAGGGTCCGCATCATCGGACATCCGGATGATACGAGATATCCTCTGGACTATGAGCTTCTTGCGGACGCCGCAAAGGAATATGGGGTTGTTCTGGAAGTGAATAACTCCTCGCTGTCACCGGACGGTTACCGTGGGGACACGAGACCAAATTACCGGAAGATGCTCTCCGCCTGCAGAAAAAGAAGCCTTCCGGTCATTATGGCGAGCGACAGTCACGGACCTGCTCATATCGGAGATTTTACCTATGCGCTTCGAATGCTGCGAGAGATGGATTATCCGGAGGAGCTGATCCTGAACGGCCACCCGGAGAAAATCCGTGAGATCCTGGGAATTTGATTTCCGGGAACAAAGGAAAAACCAACAGCAATATGTGCAGAAACCACATGAAACAACATGATTCTATTGACATTGTTGTGCTGTATGTTATAATGTCATCAGGATAAAAACCAACAAAACTCAAAACTATTCAAGAATGATGCATTTCAAGGAGGAAGTAGCAAAATGGCAGTTAATGAGTTTGAAATTAAAAAACAGATCTGCGACATCGGAAAGAGAATCTACAACCGCAACATGGTTGCGGCAAACGATGGTAACATTTCCGTAAAGCTGGATGATCACACCTTCCTTTGCACACCGACAGGCGTATCCAAGGGATTCATGACTCCGGAATACATCTGCAAGATCGACGACAAGGGACAGGTTCTTCAGGCGAATCCTGGATTCAAGCCTTCTTCTGAGATCAAGATGCATTTAAGAGTATACGAGAAGAGACCGGATGTAGGATCTGTTGTTCATGCGCATCCTGTATATGCGACAAGCTTTGCCATTGCCGGAATTCCGCTGACACAGCCGATCATGCCGGAAGCAGTAATCGCTCTTGGCTGCGTACCGATCGCTCCTTACGGAACACCTTCTACCATGGAGATTCCGGATGCGGTTGAGAAATACCTGCCATATTTTGACGCGGTTCTTCTGGAGAGCCACGGCGCGCTGACTTACTCTGTAGATCTGCTCTCCGCATATCTGAAGATGGAGTCTGTTGAGTTCTACGCACAGCTTCTGTATCAGTCAAAGATGCTGGGCGGCCCGAAGGAATTTGATAAGGCTACCGTTCAGAGACTGTATGAGATTCGCCGTCAGATGGGCCTTCCGGGAAAGCATCCGGCAAACCTCTGCCAGAACAAGGGAACCCTGAACTGCCATAACTGCGGCGGCTCCTGCAGCAGCGACGGACTTGGCGAGCACACCGGTTCCACCTATGCACACGGCGCTGAGACAAACGCAGACACCGTTGCAGAGATCACCAGAAAAGTAATGGAGCAGCTCGGACTCAATAAGTAATAAGAAAAAGAACATTACACATAACAGCGATTGGAGGTAACGATCGTGCCAGTTGATGAACGCATGGTAAAGAACATTGTTCAGGAAGTCATGGCAAAGATGAACATCAACGACAGCGCTTCCGGCAAGCATGGCATTTTCACCGATATGAATGATGCCATTGAAGCCGCCAAGAAGGCTGAAAAAGTTGTTCGTGTCATGTCTCTCGATCAGAGAGAGAAGATCATCACCGTTATCCGCCGCAAGATCCGTGAGAACGCGGAGCTGATGGCACGCATGGCGGTAGACGAGACCGGAATGGGCAATGTCGGACACAAGATTCTTAAGAACTATCTTTGCGCGGATAAGATTCCGGGTACGGAGGATATCACTACGGAGGCATACTCCGGAGACCGCGGACTTACTCTTGTAGAGGAGGGACCGTTCGGTGTTATCGGCGCCATTACTCCCTGCACAAACCCGCAGGAGACAATCTTCTGCAACACCATCGGAATGCTTGCGGCAGGAAATACCGTGGTATTTAACCCGCATCCGCAGGCAATCAAGACGACAATCTACGCAATCAATATGATGAACGAGGCTTCGCTGGAAGCCGGCGGTCCGGACAATATCGCCTGCACCGTTGAGCATCCGACACTGGATACCAGTGCTATCATGATGCATCACAAGGACATCCCGCTTCTGGTTGCAACCGGTGGTCCGGGAGTTGTCACTGCCATTCTTTCCTCCGGAAAGAGGGGAATCGGAGCCGGAGCAGGAAATCCGCCTGCACTGGTGGATGAGACGGCAGATATCCGCAAGGCGGCAGAGGACATCGTAAATGGCTGCACCTTTGACAACAACCTTCCCTGCATCGCAGAGAAAGAGGTCGTTGCGGTACAGCAGGTAGTCGATGAGCTGCTTCATTATATGGTAACGGAGCAGGGATGCTACCTGGCTTCCAAGGAAGAACAGGATGCTCTCATCCGCACCGTTATGGATGAGAAGGGGAAACTGAACCGCAAGTGCGTAGGAAGAGATGCAAGAACACTTCTTTCTATGATAGGCGTTCAGGCAGATCCGGGCATCCGCTGCATTACCTTCATCGGTGAGAAAGAGAATCCTCTGATTTCCACAGAGCTGATGATGCCGATTCTGGGCATTGTACCGGCAAAGGATTTCGATGATGCCGTTGAGAAATGTGTATGGCTGGAGCATGGCAACCGCCATTCCGCACACATTCATTCGCATGATGTAGAACGTATCACAAAGTATGCAAGAGCTATGGACACCGCTATTCTGGTAAAGAACGGACCGTCCTATGCGGCACTCGGATATGGCGGTGAGGGAATCTGCACGTTTACCATTGCCTCCAGAACCGGTGAGGGCCTTACAAGCGCCAAGACCTTTACAAAGAAGAGACGCTGCGTTATGGTCGACAGCCTTTGCATCCGATAAGCAGGAGGAATAAAATGGATATGAATCAGAATAATATTGAGGAGATCGTAAGACAGGTACTTTCCAGCATGTCCGGCACTCCGGCACCTGCAAATGCTCCTGTCGCTGCGGCTCCTGCATCAAATGGTCCCATTCCGAAGACCGCACATGTAGCGATGCTCACAGCACTGCAGCACTACGATGTGAAGGAGTTCCCGATCCCTGAGGTTGGCGACGATGATATTCTCGTAAGAGTCGAGGGTACCGGAATCTGCGGAACCGATCAGCACGAGTTCAAAAAGGATCCCTTCGGACTCATCCCGGTTGCACTTGGACATGAGGGAACCGGTGAGATCGTAAAGATCGGAAAGAACGTTAAGGTTGACAGCGCCGGAAAACCGGTCAAGGTCGGTGATAAGATCGTCACCTGCATGATGTTCAAGGACGACCCGGATATCACGATGTTTGACCTGAACAAGAAGAACGTCGGTGCGGCAGATGTATACGGACTGATCCCGGATGATGAGACACATCTGAACGGATGGTTCTCCGATTACATCTTTATCAAGGGATCCCGCGGGTCTACATTCTTCAATGTATCCGATATGGATCTGAAGAGCCGTATCATCATCGAGCCGGCAGCGGTTCTAGTACACGCTGTTGAAAGAGCAAAATCCACCGGTATCCTCCGGTTCAACAGCCGCGTGGTTGTACAGGGCGTCGGACCGATCGGCCTTCTGTGCGTAGCGGTTCTCCGCACCATGGGTATTGACAACATCACAACGGTTGACGGAAATGACTCCAGACTGGAGTTCTCCAAGAAGATGGGAGCAACCAAGACCGTTAACTTTATGAATTACAAGGGAATTGACAACCTTTCCAATGCGGTTGCCGAGACCTTCGACGGACATCTGGCTGACTTTGCGTTCCAGTGCACAGGTTCACCGATTGCCCATTCCAATATTTACCATTTCATCCGCAACGGCGGAGGACTGTGCGAGCTTGGATTCTTCATCAACAACGGAGACGCCACCATCAATCCGCACTTTGATCTCTGCTCCAAGGAGATTAACCTTGTCGGATCCTGGGTATATACCCTGAGAGATTACGTAACGACCTTCTCCTTCCTGAAGAGAGCGAAGGCCATCGGTCTTCCGGTAACGGATCTGATCACAGATGCGTTCCCGCTTGACAAGATCAATGAGGCTCATGAGTTTGCTCTTGCTCAGAAGGGATTCAAGATTGCGGTTACCAACGTACCGCTCGACGGCAACACAAATAATCACTGATCGTGCTTGACATCGGTCGGAATGACTACGATACTGATTGAAAGGAGTGCAGGACAATGGCAAAAGCCGTGGGTATTCTGGAAGTTTACGGTCTGACGTGCGCCTTTGTGGCTGCTGACGCCGGATGCAAGGCTGCCAATGTCACACTGGAGGTTTTTGACAAGAACAAGCCTGCACATGCCGATGAGCTTCCGGTTCCGCTTCTCGTCACAGTGAAGTTCAGAGGAAACGTCTCTGAGGTGAATGCGGCGATGGAGGCCGGGATCGCAAAGGCAAAGGAGATCAGCGGAGTCGTGCAGCACTATGTAATTCCCAATCCGGATGATCCGGGTGTTGAAAAAATGCTGAAAATCAGCGCACTAGACAAGTTTTGAACTTATCAGGAGGATTTAAGAAATGTCACAGGAAGCTTTAGGTATGATTGAGACCAGAGGTCTTACAGCTGCAATCGAGGCAGCCGATGCTATGACCAAGGCAGCAGAAGTACATCTGATCGGTACGGAAAAGATCGGATCCGGACTGGTAACGGTGCTTGTCCGCGGTGATGTCGGCGCTACAAAGGCTGCCGTAGAAGCCGGAAGCGCTGCCGCATCCAGACTCGGAGAGCTGGTTGCTACTCACGTTATTCCAAGACCTCATGAGGATGTTGAGTACATTCTGCCGCATAATCTTGAGTAATCACTGAAGGAGCTGACGATCCATGGGAAATGCGTATGGCTTTATAGAAATAGTAGGCGTAACCGCAGCTATGGACGCCGTCGATATCATGTGTAAGGCAGCCGATGTCAGACTTGCTTCCTGGGAACGGAAGCTGGGAGGACGTCTGGTCACCTTGATTATTGAAGGGGATGTCTCTTCGGTACAGACCGCAGTCGATGCGGTTGTGCGGGAGTGCATCAAGGAACCGACTCTGAAAGCGGTCATCGCGAACCCACATGAAGAAATTGTAAAAATGGTTCAACTGAGCGCAAGCAGATGGAGAACAGTGGGAGATTACGCATGGCGGAAATAAAGAAAACGAAGGTATCACCTTCCGGCAAGGAAACCGCTGAAAAGGGACCCGCTGCTGCGGAGGTTAAGCAGCCCGCAGAGAAGAAGGTTATCTCAGAAACGGTGAAAAACGTAGAGGCTGTGAAGACAGAACAATCTGCTGACACCGAAAAGGCTCCGACAGTTGTCAAGACTGAGGATGCAGAGAAAACTTCGGAAGCAGTTTTGCCGGAGAAGGCGGAGACAAAGCCTGAATCAGAAAAGACAGAAACCGTTCATATCGAAGAAACTGATAAAACACCAGTAAAAGCGGATGAGCCCGCGCACACGAATTTCAAGGAGGAAAGAAAAATGACACAGGAAGCTTTAGGAATGGTTGAGACAAGAGGACTGGTAGCTGCAATCGAGGCAGCAGATGCAATGTGCAAAGCTGCAAACGTAAGCCTGATCGGAACAGAGAGAATTGGATCCGGACTTGTTACCGTTATGGTTCGCGGCGACGTTGGCGCTGTTAAGTCCGCTGTTGAAGCTGGCGGAAACAACGCTTCCCGTCTGGGAGAGCTTGTTGCGACTCATGTAATCCCGAGACCGCATCAGGATGTTGAAATGATCCTTCCGCATCTGAACAAGTAATTGACAAGACGAGATCACGGGAATTCGGATCGGAAGAATCCTGTTTCTATGAAGTAGGATTCCCGGGGCCGGATTCCTGTATAACGGATCTGCATGGACTTATCAACGAATCATTTTTGTTCAGATAATGAGGTGTCATTTTGGATACAAATCAGATTGAAACTATCACCCGTATGGTGATTGAGTCATTAAATAAAGCGGAGGAAAAACCTTCCAAGGGTTTTCTCGTTCCGGTTGGTGTATCCGCCAGACACGTTCATCTGACGCAGGAGCATGTAGAGGTTCTTTTCGGACCGGGCTATCAGCTCACAAAGAAAAAGGATCTGATGGGTGGTCAGTTTGCTTCGAACGAGCAGGTTACCATAATCGGCTTAAAGCTCCGTGCCATTGAGAATGTTCGTATCCTCGGACCTGTGAGAAAACAGACACAGGTTGAGATCTCAGCTACAGATGCCCGGACTCTGGGCATCAACGCACCGATCCGTCAGTCCGGGGATGTTTCGGGAAGCGCACCAATTGCCATTGTCGGACCCAAGGGCGCTCTCTATTTAAACGAGGGTGCCATCGTGGCGATGCGCCATATACATATGTCTCCGCGCGACGCAGAGGCTGCAGGCCTCAAGAACGGCGATATCGTCTCGGTTAAGGCGGATAATGATCGCGGGACAATCTTTAATCATGTCGTGATTCGTGTCGACAAGAGCTTTACCCTGGAGATGCACATTGATACTGATGAGGCAAATGCGGCAGGAATTAAACAGGGAGATACGGTAACGATTATTCAGTAGAGGGATATCACACGTAACAGGACCATAAAGCAATCCTGCTTTTCGGTGCTGCCGTGCTTTGCAGAGTACAGAGATCTGCGGTACGGCAGCTCCTCCTGTAACATACCTTTTGAAAATAGAACCACAATTTTTGACCGTCCGGATGTAAGGGCGGGTCGTGAGATATATTATTTGCGATGATGGAGGATATATGATAGCAGGGAAGGTTGTAGGAAGTCTGATTTCCACCCGGAAGAGCGAGAAGCTGGTGGGAAATAAATTTATGATCGTAGAACCACTGCATCATATGGCGGCAGATACTCGCCAGATCATAGCCATCGATGTCATTGGTGCAGGAATTGGTGAATATGTCCTGATCGCACAGGGCAGCGCCGCCAGAATCGGGTGCGATATGCAGGATGCTCCGGTTGATGCGGCTATCGTTGGAATCATCGATGACAACGGGTATTTTGAAGAAGAAAATTCTGGAATGGAGAAAGCATGAAATTTGAGGAATTGCAGCAAAAACTGAAAGACGGCGGCGTTGTCGGAGCCGGCGGTGCCGGATTCCCGTCCTATGCGAAGTTGAATAAAAATGCAGATACCATTCTGTTAAACTGTGCAGAATGCGAACCGCTTCTGCAGCCACATAGACAGCTTCTCCGCAGCCATGCGGATGAAATCCTTGCCGGACTTCATCTTGTAGCGGAGACGGTAGGAGCAAAGCAGGCGATCATCGGCATCAAGAAATCCTATGAGCAGGCGATTGCCGCGATTGAGAAGGAAATCGGGAAATATCCGGAAATGAAGATTCATTATCTTCAGGAAGTATACCCGATGGGAGACGAGGTAGTTCTGATCTATGAGTGTACCGGCCGTGTCGTTCGTCCGGGCGGACTTCCGATAGAACAGGGCTGCATTGTATATAATGTAGAAACGATGTACAACATCTACCGGGCGTCGATGGAAGACAAGCCGGTTACCTTCAAGTATCTGACCATTATCGGTGAGGTGTCGAAGCCGATCACCGTTCCGGTATCGATCGGCTGCTCGTTCAAGTCCGTTGTTGATCTGGCGGGCGATCTCACCTGCAAGGACCCGGTATACTTTGTCGGCGGTCCGATGATGGGAAGAATTCAGCCGCATGACGGCAGGATAACCAAGACCACAAATGCGATCCTGGTTCTTCCTCAGGACCATCTTCTGGTAATGAAGAAGCGCAGGAAATCCAAAATCGATCTTGCCCGGGCAGCGTCGATCTGCTGCCAGTGTGAGACCTGCACGGATCTGTGCCCGCGTCATGCGCTGGGACATCCGATTGACCCGGCGCGCTTCATGCGATCGGCATCCAATGCGGATTTCCAGGATATGAATCCGTTCCTGAACACCAATTTCTGCTGCCAGTGCGGAATCTGTGAGCTTTATGCCTGCCCGCAGGATCTTGCGCCGAGGACACTGATTGGAGACTACAAGGCAGGGCTTCGCGCAAAGGGAGTAAAACCACCGGTTGTACAGGCGGTTCCCGTAAAGCCGTCCAGAGAGCTGCGCAAGGTTCCCGAAGACAGGCTGAAGGCACGTCTGGGGCTGAGCAAGTATGACCTGCCGGCTCCGCTGGAGGATGAGCTCCAGCCGGAGAAGACCGTTCGTGTTCTGCTCAGGCAGCATATCGGAGCACCTGCGGTTCCGATTGTCAAGGTCGGCGATCATGTAGAATACAGACAGATGATTGCGAAAGCGGCAGACGGTCTGGGAGTTGCGATGCATGCATCTCTGCCCGGTATTGTCACGGACGTGAATGATCAGTTCATCAGGATCAGAAAAGAGTAAGAAAGGACGTAGGCGGCTATGAGCAAAGCAATCGGAATGATTGAATTTAAAAGTATTCCAACAGGTATTACCGCAGCGGATCTGATGGTCAAGACCGCAGACGTTGATATTGTAGAGGCGCAGACCGTATGTCCGGGCAAATACATTGCGATCATCACGGGAGATCTCAGCGCTGTAAAGGCATCTGTAGAAGCTGCCAGCACCGCGTATGAGTCGGAGCTGATTGACAATTTTGTCCTTGGAAACCCGCATGAATCTCTGTATCCTGCCATGTACGGCGCGAGTGAGGTCGAGGAAGTAAATTCGCTGGGCATTCTGGAGACCTTTGATGTCGCTTCTCTGATTGAGGCTGCTGATGCGGCGGCAAAGACAGCCATTGTTCAGGTGATCGAGCTTCGTCTGGCGAAAGGTATGTGCGGAAAATCGTTTATGGTGATTACCGGTGAGGTTTCCGCGGTGACGGCTTCCATTGAGAAGGCCAAACAGATTGCCGGCGAGAAGGGTATGTATTTGGATTCACAGGTGATTGCGCATCCGGACGAAAAGATTATTCGAACCATTCTTTAATAAAAAGAGTATTCAGCTCCGGGAATGATGTCTCGGAGCTGTTTTTTGTATCGGGAGGAAGAGGAAGTGCTTGCAATTGAACGTCGAAATTTAATTCTTGAAAAACTCCAGGACAGCAAGAAGGTTGTCGTGAGCGAATTGAGCAAGCTTTATAACGTGTCGGAGGAAACAATCCGGAGGGATCTGGAAAAGCTCGAACAGGAAGGCTATGCCACGAAGAGCTATGGCGGGGCTGTATTAAATGAAAACGTAGGTTTTGATATGCCTCTCACGGTGAGGAGCCGCAAGAATGTAGCGGCGAAGCAGAAGATCGCGGAGATCGCCGCCAGTATCATCCATGATGGGGATCACATTATGCTGGATGCCAGTTCCACCGATTTGTTTATTGCTAAGGCGATCAAGAACAAGCAGAGACTGACGGTTGTCACAAATTCCATAGAAATCATTCTCGAGCTGTCGGAGGTACCCGGATGGACGATCATATCAACGGGAGGAACCCTGAAAGAGGGGTATCTCGCGCTGATTGGTCCTGAGGCGGAGAAATCTGCGCATGCTTACTATGCGGATAAGGCTTTTGTATCCTGCAAGGCGCTGAATCGGGAGCACGGAATCATGGACTCCCTCCAGCAGTTTACCTCGCTGAAGAAGGTGACGATTGAGTCGGCGGCGAAAAGCTATCTGGTCCTTGACAGTTCGAAATTCGACAAGACGGCCTTCTCCAGAATCGATACGATGGGACGCATTCATGGCGTTATTACAGATCAGAGGCCGAGTGATTACTGGGTTGAATTTTTTAAGCGTGAGGGTATCAAGCTTCGTTATCCGGAGAAGCAGAGCGATTGAATTGAAAAAAAGATAAAAAGGTTAGAAAAATCTAATTAGAAGAGCGGTAACAATTGACAAGCCTCAGATGCCGGTATATAGTAAAAGCGTTTTCACAAAATAGACCAATTTCATATTAATGTAAGGGATATGGAAGACGGATATATGGCAGATCTTCCGTATAACACAAGGAAACCGGTGAAAAACCGGTGCAGCCCCGCTACTGTATGAAGGACGAAATCTTTATAGGTCCACCGGAAGAACCGGGAAGGAAAGAGAGTAGGATGATTTCAAGCCAGGATACTTGCCCTTACAGATCTGTATTCTTCGGGTGGAAGGTTTCAGATATCAGATTATTTCCTTCGCATTTTGCTGGGATTATTCGGGTTGCTCAGAAATAGAACGGAGCTGTGTCTGATCCTTAAATAATGCAGTTATGCCAACGCATACTGCCGGGATCAGCCGCAGCTTTTTTATTTACGCGAACAGTGAGCCGCAGCAGAATGCGAAGTATTCATGTGCGGCGAGCGTCGCGATAGCGAGATAAAACTCGCGCAGCGTGTTTTATCTCGTTTGTGATTGAATAATCGTTTTGCTCTGTGCCATATATCATAGATCCGGAAATCGAATATGAAAATCGGTCACAAAGAACAATGGCAGGAGGAAAAGAAAAGTGAAAAAGGCAAAAGTTTCTGTTCTCATTGCGTTGTGCGGGATTATGGCCGCTGTCAGCGCGTGTGGAAGTCAACAGTCGTCTGCGAATGGAACAAAGAAGGTGACAGGTTCAAAGGGAGATGAGTATTCGGTCACAAGCGAAGCAAAGGTCGTCGAGACCGATTCTGCGAAAAAAGAATATGAGCCCTATACGATCACATTGAATCTGGAGCGCTCCGGAATCGGGCAGAACATGAAAGAAACCTTCACCTCGGCGCCGAGCCACGTGGTAGTTGACGGCGATCAGATGGTAGATTTCTTCCTGGATCTTGGTCTGGAAGACCGTATTGCCGGATATACAAGGGGCGCGTGTCTTGATACCGTCAATGATTTCCCGGCGCGGGATAAGCTTCACAAGATTCTCGATGACGGCGTAAATCTGAAAAATGCCTCGAAGGAACAGATTCTTGAGCTGAACACCGATTTTATGATGGGCTGGGATTCACTTTTCTCCGAAGATAATTTCTCCGTGGATTGGTGTCTGAAGAACAACATCATTCCGTACTTCCCATATTGCTGCTCGGATTCCGCGACAATGGAAGATGTTTACAAGGACTATGAGGTGCTTGGCCATATCTTCGGAGTGGAAGACAGGGCACAGCAGAGAATTCAGGCCATGAAGGACACCATCGCAGACGTTCAGAAGACACTTGGCGATGAGGTGTACAAAAAACCGCTCTCTGTGTTTGTGTATGATTCCGGTGAGGATGCGCCGTTTACGGCGTGCCAGGGCGTACCGGGCGATATGATCCGGCTGGCCGGCGGTATCTCCGCATTCAGCGATATCAAGAAAGGATGGGCGACACCTTCGTGGGAAGAGGTGGTTGCCCGTGACCCGGATGTAATTCTGATTCTGGACTATAATCATGATACGGAACAAAAGAAGAAGTTCCTGGAGACAAATGATTTCACAAAGAATCTGAGAGCTGTAAAAGAAGGCAGAATCTACAGCGCCTGCTGTTCCGATATGCAGGGGTCTGCCGGTTCGGCGAATACCATCCGGACCATGGCGGAGCAGTTCTATCCGGAGAAATTTCAGTAACATGGATGCGGGGGCCTATCCCGCATAAGAAATAGGATACAGATGCCTTCCCTGCGTCTCCATGACAGGCGGGAGCCTGAGAAAGGAGAGGGAAGGTGTTTTTTTCTGTTTACAGATTTTTGAGATTTTTTTAGAATAGAGAAAGGGCACAGAGCATTCATTTGGTGAAGAAATGAGAGTGAGCAATAAGAAATTGTTTCCATTGGAGACAAAGACAAGGTATGCTGTTTTTCTGGTCGTAATGGCAATTGTGCTGCTGATCTCCATGATTCTTGCAGTCAGGCTTGGAAGTGTGGCAATAGACTTCGACACGATCCGGGGATTTCTCGTGAATAAGATCGCGGGAAAGGAGGTATTTCCGGTAACATGGGAAGACAGTACGCAGTCGATTATCTGGGATATTCGGCTTCCCAGGATTTTCACCGCCTTTATCGTTGGTGCGGGACTGACACTTTGCGGAATCATGATGCAGGCGCTGACAAGAAACCCTCTGGCGGATCCTTATGTTCTGGGCATTTCCCACGGAGCATCTGCGGGAGCGGTTTCGGTGATCATGTATGGGTATCTGGCTTTTTTGGGGCATTACGCAACAATGGTCGGTGCATTTGCAGGTGCGGTAATATCGATCGTCCTTGCTCTCAGAATCGCCACGATACGGAACAAGGTGACTGCGACACAGCTGGTCCTTGCCGGAATCGCCGTGTCTGCTCTTTTCGGCGCGGTGACGAATCTGATGATATACATGCATAAGACCGGATCAGACAAGGTAAAGACGGCGCAATACTGGATGATGGGTTCTCTGAGCGGGTCGTCCTGGGAGAAGCTGACCTACGCGACCCTGGCATTTCTGGTGTGCTTTGTCATCATTCTGTCGATGCATAAAAAGCTGGATGTCCTGCTCTTAGGAGATGATGTGGCCGTGACCCTCGGGGTCAACACCGATCGGCTGAAGCTGATTATCATTCTGGTTGCCACCTTTCTCACGGGCATTATCGTGTCAATCAGTGGTGTGATCGGATTTGTGGGCCTGACAATACCGCATATTACACGCGGAATCGTCGGCACAAAGCACAGCAGACTATTGCCCGCCTCGGTGCTGGTAGGCGGAACCTTTCTGGTGATTGCAGATATTATTTCCAGGGTAATCGTATCTCCGGAGGAATTGCCGATCGGTGTTGTATCCGCATTTTTCGGCGCACCTTTCTTCCTCTATCTGATTCGGAAATCTCATGGACATCTGGGAGGCTGATTATGGCAGAGAGAGGGAAAAGGATACCTGTTGAAAAAGCAGAGAAGGACAGAGAGAACGCACCGAAGCTTGAGGTAAGAGGAATCAGCTACTCCATTGATCACAAGCTTATCATCGAGGGAATCAATCTGCAGGTAAAAAAAGGAAGCTTCGTAGGAATCGTGGGCCCGAACGGCTGCGGAAAATCTACACTGCTCAAAAACATCTACAAGGTTTACAGTCCGGATTCCGGCGTTGCCTTCCTGGACGGAAAAACCTTGTGGGAAATGCCGGATCGGGAGAGAGCGCACAACATGTCTGTCATGCAGCAGGAAAATCATGTGGAGTTTGACATGACCGTGTTTGATATGGTGATGCTCGGGCGGTTTGCCTATCAGAGGATGTTTCACACCGACAAAGCAGAAGACAGAAAGATTGTCATGGAATATATCCGTGAAGTGGGACTGGAGGGATATGAGAACCGCTATTTTCTCTCGCTTTCCGGCGGAGAAAAGCAGAGAACGCTTCTGGCCCGGGCTCTTGCGCAGAAGGCTCCGCTGATCATATTGGATGAACCGACGAATCACCTGGATATCGGCTACCAATATCAGATCATGAATATTTTGAAACGTCAGAAGCTGACCGTCCTGTCGTGCATTCACGATCTGAATATAGCCGCCGCGTATTGTGATGAAATCGTTTTGATCCGGAAGGGCCATGTGTTCGGGGTAGGACGGCCGGAGGAAATGCTCACAGACGAGAATATCTACCGGTTATTCGGGATTCATGCGCGAATTATCCCAAATGACAGTACGGGAAAGCTTCATATCATATTTTTACCGGAATTGCAGAAGGACTAGGAAAAGCAGAAGACAGGAGAGAAATTATGGAGAAAAAAGCATTGCTGGTTGTCAGCTTCGGAACCTCGCACAACGCTGCGAGAGAGGCGGCAATTGATAAACTGGAGCAGGAGCTGGCGGCAGCGTTTCCGGACCGCAAATTTTATCACGCCTGGACAAGTAAAATGATCATCCGAAAGGTCAGGGAAAGAGACGGAGTCGTTCATGATACCGTGGAGCAGGCACTGGAGAAAATGGTGAACGATGGCATTAACGATCTGCTGATTCAGCCGACGAATATCATCAATGGTTTTGAGTATGAGGATATCCTGGAAACAACAGGAAATGCGGCGGATCATTTCTCGCGAATCCGTATCGGCAATCCGCTGATTGCATGCCGTAAGGATTATGAGGATGTGGCTGATATTCTGAAGAAACAGGCAGATGCGCTTGACGCGGATGAGGCTCTTGTTGTCATCGGTCATGGGACCGAGCATTATGCAAACGCTGTATATCCGGAGCTTCTGAATGTACTCAGACAGAAGGGATGCAGAAATATTTTTGTCGGAACGGTGGAGGGGAAGCCTGATTTTGACGAGATGCAGGATGAACTCTCGAAAACCGAATTCAACAAGGTTTGTATGATGCCCTTTATGCTTGTGGCCGGTCTGCACGCGCTGGAGGATATGGCCGGAAACGATGAAAATTCCTGGACAAAGAGACTGGAAAAGCAGGGGTACCAGGTACATTGTCAGATAAAGGGACTTGGTGAGAATGCGGCGATCCGCGCACTTTATCTGGATCACGCCCGGAATGCATATTCCTTTCCAAAATGAGAAAAAATTAATGGCTGATGGTAATTGTATCATTCCGGCGGCAAAAAGTACCTTTCGGGGCGATTGTATTGACAAGGGCAAACCCCTATAGGTATAATACGACCTATATGACGGGGGATACAATCATGTACAGACAGATAAAGGATTCCACGAGATTTCATATGGCGGGAAGAAATATCCATATTCCGAGAAGGGTGGCGGAAGGCAACCGAAAAATCGTCTATGCGGATCTCAGAAATGCAGCGTCGATTGGTGCGGAGGCGTTTGCCGGCTGTGAGAATCTTCAGCAGGTAGAGCTTCCGGTTCGTTTGGAACAGATCAATCGACGCACCTTTTATAAATGTAAAAAGCTCTCTGCCGTAAAAATGCCTGTGGGGTTGAAGGCGATCGGAGAACAGGGATTTTATTTTTGCGGCATAGAGGAGCTGGTGCTTCCGGAGGGACTGGACCGAATCGGAGAAGGAGCCTTTCTCAACTGTAAGAAGCTGAAGGAGGTGCGAATCCCGGAATCGGTCCGGAGAATCGACAGCCGTGCCTTCTCGGGCTGCAATCAGCTGGAGCGACTGGTTTTTTCGGGAGACCCCGAAATTATCGGAGACAAAATCGTGAACAAGGGGTGTCTCATCTGCTGCCGCGCAGGCGGCAGGGCGGAGGCGTACGCGCAGACAAATGAACTTACGGTTGTGCATACCGAAATATGAATCGCACATATTCAGAATAACTGTGAACAGAAACAGACGTTACTGTTCACGCGCTACCTAAAACGGCTAAGATTTTACAGTACCTTTGCCTGAGCATTACTGGCTGTTAAAAGTTTTATCCGT
>OMUU01000034.1 GCA_900314295.1 uncultured Lachnospiraceae bacterium
GAAAACCGGGGCTCATGTTAAAGTCTTTTCAGGACATTTTCATTTATGCTTGACACATCCTTTTTTATTTTTTTCCACTTTTTTAAAAACTTGTGTTCTTACCTGGATTTAAGCCCAATATATAGTAGTCGTCATACGCTTCTGTAAAACCACACCTTATACACTACCCACCCATAAACAGCACTTTGAAAAACGATATAAAACACGCTATGCGAGATTTATATCGCTATCGCGAAGCTCGCCGCGGCCGAATACTTCGCATTCGGCTGCGACTCACTGTTCGCGTAAACAGAACGGCTGCGGGAACGCGCAGCCGGGAGTAATCCGCAGCTTATACAGTTCGTAGTTCAAGGTATCATTTGAGCGTTTCGTGCGGAAGAATTTCCTTCAGAAGTCGATAGATGTCGTCCCTTGTACTTGCTTCATTGATTCGCCTGCGAAGAGATGCCGAATTCGGAAATCCCGCCGTATACCAGGAAATATGCTTCCGCATTTCCCGGATACCCGTGTATTCCCCTTTATATTGAATCATCAGATCCATCTGTCGCAGGATCATACTATATACCTCCTCCGGCGTCACCTTTGGAAGTTCCTCTCCTGTCTCCGCGTAATGAATAACCTGGTTAAAAATCCACGGATTTCCTCGAGCTGCCCTGGCGATCATAACTCCATCTGCCCCCGTCTCGCGCATCATTTTTACGGCCTTTCGCGGAGAATCTACGTCCCCGTTTCCAATCACTGGAATTGAGACCGCTTCCTTCACCTGACGTATGATATTCCAGTCCGCCTCTCCGGAATAATACTGTTCCCGCGTTCTTCCGTGTACAGCTATAGCGGAAACTCCTGCATCCTCCAGCCGTTTTGCAACCTCCACCGCATTTACCGACTCCAGATTAAATCCCTTGCGAATCTTCACAGTAACCGGTTTTCGTATTTTTTTTACAACGGCAGATAAAATCGCAGCTGCGCGCACCGGGTCCTTCATAAGTGCCGAACCCTCTCTGTTATTGACGACCTTTGGAACAGGGCAGCCCATATTGAAGTCGAGAATCTCGAAAGGACGATCCTCGATCATAGCAGCCGCCTCTGCTACGGAATCCGGATCACTTCCAAACAGCTGAAGTGAGACAGGATGCTCCGTCGGGTCCGTCTCCATCAGCGCCGCCGTATTTCTGTTCTTGTACAAGATTGCCTTTGCGCTAACCATTTCCGTGCAGACAAGGCCCGCCCCCTGTTCATGACAAAGAACGCGAAATGGCAGGTCTGTTACGCCTGCCATCGGTCCGAGTATTACGGGATGTTCAATTGTGACATTGCCAATTTTCAAAGGACGAATGTTCATCAGTTTCCCCCACCCGCAAAAATTTTATAAAATAATTCCATGGATTCAAAGAGCGCCTTTTTCTCCTCGCGAAGCTTCTTTACCGCAAGCCCGGCGCCGATGTCATCGTACATGGCATCCGCCGGTTCCGCCTCCGTTCGGATCTCCAGATTTCCTTCCGGGTCAAACTCAAGAATAAGAATCCCGCCGCACTGTTCTGTAAAGGTAACGCAGGTAATCTGAAGCTCATCGCGAATTTTCTGCGGAAGAATGGAAAAACTGTCGTTGAAATAATATTTTTTATCGTAATAATTTGCTCCGCAGAGCACTATATTTTTGTTCTTATCTTTGTCATTCATCTTTGTTCTACTTTGTTCTAAAAGCCACATGAAATGCTTGCTCCGATCCTCCTCTCTTCCCTATGCGTGTATACGAATAAAAGAAGAGCAGAACAGGGAGCAATCCCCAGTTTGTTCCGATTGCAAGAAATCGAATGTGTGCTCCCCGGATTCGATCCAGAGCATCCACTATGAGAGGCCAATACGCAGAAATACTTCAGACATACCCGTAAATTCCACGGACCGAAACCTCACCGGCAAAAACTCTCTCTGTTTTTCCTGTATCGTCCCGTTTCACCAGCAGCTCACCGAACCGGTCTATGCCCAAAGCGGTTCCGTTATACGGATCTGTCTGATTCAAGACTCTGACCTTCTTCCCCCGATTCGCCAGGATCGCCTGATATTGATCCATCAGGCCGGTCAGATCCCCCGTTTCCAGGAATCTGTTATAATATCTGCCGAAAGATTCCAGAACTCCGGCAGCGATGCGATCACGATCTCCCCTTTTCCCCGTCTCGAGAAAAACGGATGTAGCCTTATCTGCCAGTTCCTGCGGAAATTGATCCATGTTCACATTGATACCGATTCCCGGTACCACGTAATGTCCGTCCGGGCCCATCTCCGTTAAAATTCCACAGAGCTTCCTTCCTCTGCAAACGACATCATTCGGCCATTTGATTTCGCTCTTCATCCCGGTTGCCGCACGAATTCCGTCTGCAGCGCCAAGCCCCATGGCAAGGGTGAGCATCGAAATCCGGCTCAGCTCGATTTTGGGGCGCAATACAAGACTCATGGAAATAGACGTGCCTTCCGGAGATCCCCAGGACCTTCCGCGGCTTCCCTTTCCTGCTGTCTGCATATCCGCAAGATACACGCTTCCTTCAGGCGCTCCCTTTTCCGCTTCTCTCCGTGCCCAGTTATTGGTGGAATCCACAGATTCCATATAGTGAATCGTCCAGCGGTCGGTCTGAAGCATGTTCTGTATCCGGTCCGCATTTAAACGGGCGCTTACCTGCTCTTCCAAATCAACATCTCCCATTTACGTGTAATTGACAACTGTACACAGATATGCGCCGGATTACAAAAGGCCGCGGTCCGCGCCCAGAGTCGCTGCCATCACCGCTTTAATCGTGTGCATTCTATTCTCAGCCTCGTCAAATACAAGAGACTGTGATGATTCAAAAACCTCATCGGTGACTTCCATGTCATTCAGCCCATATTTGTCATGAATCTCTTTTCCGATTTTTGTGCCCAGATCATGGAAGGAGGGCAGACAGTGAAGGAAAATCGCATCCGGTCCGGCGGTTTCCATGACTTCCCTCGTCACCTTGTACGGGGACAGATCCCGGATTCTTTCCTCCCAGACCTCGTCCGGCTCTCCCATAGATACCCAGACGTCTGTGCATACAACATCCGCATCTCTGGCCCCGACACTGACATTCTCCGTCAGTGTGATGGACCCGCCGCTTTCTTCCGCCCATTTCTCACACTGAGACACCAGCGCCGCATCCGGGAAATACTTCTCGGGTGCACATGCCACATACTTCAGCCCGAGCTTGGCGCAGACCACCATGTAGGAATTGCCCATATTGTAGCGCGCGTCACCGAGATATACCAGCTTCAGTCCCTTCAGTCTTCCGAAGTGTTCGCGAATCGTCAGCATATCCGCCAGCATCTGCGTCGGATGATATTCGTTCGTCAGACCGTTCCACACCGGGACACCGGCGTATTTCGCAAGCTCCTCCACAATTTCCTGGCCGAAGCCGCGGTACTCGATTCCCTCAAACATGCGGCCCAGCACACGCGCGGTATCTGCAATACTTTCCTTCTTTCCGATCTGTGATCCTGACGGGTCCAGATACGTGCTGCCCATTCCGAGATCATGGGCCGCCACCTCAAAGGCACACCGGGTACGTGTACTTGTCTTTTCAAAGATAAGCGCCACATTCTTTCCGCGAAGAGAATCGACCTGAACTCCCCTTTTCTTCTTCTCCTTGTATTTCGCAGAGAGATCAAGCAAATAGGTAATTTCCTCCGGCGTGAAATCCTTCAGTGTCAGAAAACTACGTCCCTTCAAGTTCATCTCATTCTCCTCCTCCGGATAGATAATCTTCGATCGTGGCTCTTTGATGGCCATATGGCTTGATTTTACCTCATCTCCCATAAAAAAACAAGGAAGAGGCTGACACACGTCAGCCCCTCCCGACTTCCTGCTTCATCATAAAATTAATAGAAGGTCTGGTTCCCGATCGTAATCCCGCTTCCGCCTCCCGCATGGAAGTAGAGACAGCCGCCTATCGGATTTTCACCATTGATTGCATTCACTGCTGCTGTATAACAGTCTGCGTCAACGCCGGATGCAAGCGCTGCCGACAGAGCGCCGCTTGAAGCCGGCGTAAACTGTCCGCTCTGATAGACAACCTCAGAAATGGTATTGGGGAAGGCGGAGCTGTTGACGCGGTTGAGGACAACTGCCCCCACTGCCACCTTTCCGGTATAGCTTTCTCCTCCCGCTTCGCAGTGAATAATGGCTGCGAGAAGATTGATTTCATCCTGGGTATATCTGCTGTCAACGGTGTTCACTGTCGTATCCGGTGTGATGCCGGTCTCCGCCTCAAATTCCTCAAGTGTAATCGCATCATGCATATCAGCATTGATGGATACCGACGACGCCGCTATATAGCCGTCCTGTCCGTTTACTTTCACCTCAAACCACCCGTTGTCCGCGCTGATTAATGTCACACCCGCCTTATCGTCCAGCGTCATGATCACACTGCTGTCGGTACTTTCTCCGGAATAAACCGGCGTGCCGGCACCGTTCACGGTGCCATAGATCGTGTTTGCCTTCAGATATGCCGCCTCTGCTTCTGCTCCAGTCACCAGCAGATCAGAACTCACATACCCTTCCATGCTTCCGGAAGAAACCTTCGTCCAGCCGTTCTCCTCTCCTTCTACGGTCACAAGTGTGCCTGGAACAAGAACACCCACACATTCGCTGGAAGCATCCTCTGCACTTCGGATCAGCGTATAGCCATTCGAACTGGTCAGGTTCGCCACTGCCTTATCCTCCCAGTTGTCTACAAGATAGGGATTGTTGTACACCGAAGCGTTGGTATCCGCATACACCGGTGATGTCATTGCCGCTGTCACAGCAAAAATACAACCGCATACCGCAATAGTTTTCGTTTTGTTTTTCATAGAATCCTCCTGTGGTACGAGAATAACAGATTGAAATCTAATTCTAAAATTGAATTTAAGAATATTTCGCAAATGTTAATATTTGTTACAAAATAGAAACCAGTTACAAGTTCGGCATTATAGCATCGCAGATTTTCCCTGTCAAGCCAGCGAAATTTCAACGGTACATTTTCATATTGAATTCAGAATACAGTGGAATTATATCGATCTTGTTGATTTGATATCAGATAAATTTAAATTTACGACATGTTCTGTCAGAAATGTTTGAGCTTCAAATAGAAGACGATCGGATGTTTTCAAACGAGAAATATTTTCATTTTTTCGCTCTGCGCGCAGGCGACGCTGCTATTAAAATATGCACAGAGCGAAGAGGAATCCCTTTGCGTCCGGCGAATTTGCCGTCGGCAGAGTTGCTGGGATAAGTGCGTAGAAACAACTATTTTTATTTTATCTCTGGTCATGGGCGGCATACATGAGAAGGGCAGATGCGACGGCTGCATTCAGCGATTCTACGCTCCCCTCCATGGGTATCCGGATCAAAGCGTCCGCCTTCCCGGAAAGCATATCACTAAGGCCGTTTCCCTCATTTCCGATCAGGAAGGCTGTGCCACTGGTATAATTCTCGTCACGGTAATTTTTTTCTCCCCTGAGATGCGCGGCGAAAATCCGGATCGAATTCTCCTTTAACCAGTCGCAGACATCCGCCAGGTCCTCCTCCCGTCGAAACGGAACACGGTAAATAGACCCCATTGTAGAACGAATCACCTTCGGTTGAAATACATCCGCCGTTCTCCCGCTCATGAAAATTCCGGTCACCCCGGCCCCTTCTGCTGTGCGGAGAATCGTACCGACATTGCCCGGATCCTGGAGGTCCTCCAGAACCAGCAGAAGCGGAGCGCAGTTGCCATTGCCGAAAAGCTGCTCCCTTGTATACTCCGGCATTTCCGCAACCGTCAGTATGCCCTGAGGCGTTTTCGTATCACACATTCTGGCAAAGACCGGATCGGAAACACACTCAAATTGAATTCCGTTCAAAATAGCGTCGTGGCCGGTTTCTTTCATAAAGGTTTCGGAAACAAACACATTTTTCCGCAAACTTTCAGGAGTCTCCCGAAAAAGTTTTACTCCCTCCGCCACGAAGCAGTGTTCCTCCCGGCGGGTCTTGGACTTACTATTTAATTGAATCACTTTCTTTATCTGCGGATTGGAAATACTGGTTATCATCTTCAAATACTCCTGCTTTGCATAAACAGCCGACAGCGTCCACCGGATACGCCGCATCCGCGCCCGGATATCTTCCGCTGCCACCCTAAACAAAAGGGCTGCCCCCGCGAAATACGGCTGGAAAAAAGATCTCTCCCCGTATATCGTGTGACAGCCCCTTAATCGACATATAACCTATGACACAAAAAACACTCATACAATACTTTGCGCCACAAACTGTATAAGCTACGGATTGCTCCGTGCTTCGCACTGCCACAATCCTACAGGGACCGACTTCGTCGGTCTGTCGCGGCGTTCGCCCCACCGCATCACACATTGTGTGTGCGGATGTGGCTCACTGCTCGCGCATATTCGGATTTCGCGCGTTCGCGCTTCATCCTCATACCTGTTGCCTTCGAAATCGCATCCGGTCTCTTACGCGCGCTTCGCGTGCGACGAGTCCCTCTGCGTTTTCGAAGAGCTTATACAGTAATTATTTCATTACGTAGTTGTAAGAAAGGGTCTTGGCAAGCTCGACCTCGTACTCGGACAGAGACTTCTTCATGGAGAGCGCCTCATTGATGTCAAAATCAACAAACTGTCCGTTCTTATACGCAACCACTCTCTTTGTCTTCCCTGCGAGAAGAAGGTCTACCGCATAGGCGCCCATGATGGTGGCATACATTCTGTCCTTGCAGCTCGGGCTTCCTCCTCGCTGCATATGTCCCAGAATCGTAGCTCTTGTGCCGATTCCGGTAGCGGCCTCGATACGCTTTGCCATAGCCTGTGAATGGCCGATTCCTTCTGCGTTGATAATAATGTGATGCTTCTTGCCCTTCTTGCGGGTCTCAATGATATGGTTGATGATCGTCTGCTCATCATAATCGTATTTTTCCGGCAGGAGAACATCCTCTGCGCCGGACGCAATGCCACACCAGAGTGCGATATATCCGGCATTTCTTCCCATTACCTCGATGATGGAGCATCTCTCATGGGAAGTCGAAGTATCCCGCACCTTGTCAATCGCTTCCATGGCGGTGTTCACCGCGGTATCGAACCCGATGGTATATTCCGTGCACGCGATATCCAGATCGATCGTTCCCGGGACACCGATGGCGTTAATTCCCTTGTCTGCGAGCTTCTGCGCTCCTGCGAAAGAACCGTCGCCGCCAACTACGACCAGCCCGTCGATCCCGTATTTGTTGCAGGTAGCAACCGCTTTCTCAATACCCTCATCGGTGCGCATCTCTGCACAGCGCGCAGAGTAGAGAATCGTGCCGCCCTTTCCGATAATATCAGAAACGTCCTTGGCATTCAGGTCAACAATTTCTTCATTGATCAGTCCTTCATACCCCTTCAGGATTCCCTTGACCTTGAGCCCTTTGCCGATCGCCCGGCGGGTAGCCGCACGAACCGCCGCATTCATCCCCGGTGCATCGCCTCCGCTGGTAAGGATACCTATTGTTTTGACTTTATTTTCTGCCATTATCGTTCCTCCGATTCTACATATAAAATGTATTCGATGTATCAGAATAACTGTGATGCCTGATTCCTGAGCCTCCCGATTGTTCTTTCTCCGGTGTCACACCGAAAAAAACCGCCTGTCGGCTCGAACATGATATATTTTAATGCAAATGCTATTGCTTTTCAATGCACTTTTCAACGACTTTCACATTATCGGCGCCGCATTTTTGCTTCAAAGTGACGAGAGCGCCTTCGGCCTCATCCGCGCTCGTAAAACAGTTCATCCGTTTCATCGCTCGTTCTTTTTCCAGATACACGATGATCCGATCTCTGCCAGGAGCTGACCCGGCGATAGCCCGAATGGCATCTTCCGCACTCTCAAAGGCAGACTTGTCCGGAAAGCGGATCCAGATTTCGGATGGAATCTCAGAAAAGGGAATGACACTCTCTGCAATCAGCTTGCTGGGGCGGTCTTCTTCCACAGAAACCCTGCCGCGGATGAATACCTTTGCATCCTGGTCGAGGATGCCGGAATACTGCTCGTAGCTCCTTGGAAAAACGATAATTTCCACCGTTCCAAGAAGATCCTCCAATGTAAGAAAGGCCATCGTCTGGTTCGTTTTCGTGTATTTAATCGTCTTTGCGGTGATCATACCGCCAACCATTTCGCGGCTTCCGTCCCTCACCTTCGGCATGCCCGTCTCCTCGTCCGGAACAAAATCGGACGTAACGGCAGTGATGTTCTTTCTCCATTTCCCCTCATACTTTTCCAGCGGATGCCCGCTGATGTAGATTCCCGTTACCTCCTTCTCGAAGGCGAGCTTTTCTTCCTTGTCAAACTCACCGACATCGGGAAGCTGTATCTCAAACTGCTTCCCCTCCTCTTCTCCCATGAAATCAAACAGCGTCATCTGTCCGGTCATATTGTACTTTTTGTCCTGGCTGACTTGTTCCAGGATCAGGCTGTACACCTGCATATACTGCTTGCGTGTTCCGCCGAGGCAGTCAAACGCTCCCGCCTTGATGAAGCTCTCCAGCGTTCTCTTGTTTACCTCTCTTCCGGAAAGTCTCTCGCAGAAATCTCTAAGGCTCCGAAACGGACCATTCAGCGCCCGTTCCTCCTCAATAGCCTCCATGACCGGACGTCCGATCCCCTTTACGGCAGAAAGCGCATAGCGTATTTTTCCATCTTCCACGGAAAAAGAGCTCTCGCTTCGGTTGATATCCGGCGGCAGAATCTCAATTCCCATTTTCCGGCAGTGCAGAATATATTCCGAGCATTTTCCGGCATTATCAATAACCGACGTCATCAGCGCAGCCATGAATTCAACCGGATAATAGCATTTCAGCCATGCGGTCTGAAACGTCACAACCGCATAGCACGCCGCATGGCTCTTGTTGAAGGCATAGCGCGCAAAATCAATCATTTCATCATAGATCTTATTCGCCGTTTTCTCATCTATTCCGTTGCGGATGCAGCCCGGTATCTTTTTCTCCTCATTCCCATAGACAAAATTCTGCCGTTCCTCTTCCATGACATGCATTTTCTTCTTCGACATGGCACGCCGGAGAAGATCGGCACTTCCGTACGAATACCCTGCGAGTTCCCGGACGATATTGATGACCTGTTCCTGATAGATGATGCATCCGTAAGTCGATTTCAGGATCGGTTCCAGCTTGGGCGTGTCATAGCGCACCAGCTCCGGGTGTTTTTTCCCCTTGATATACGCGGGAATAAAATCCATCGGACCCGGTCGGTAGAGCGCGACCCCGGCGACGATGTCCTCGAGAGAGGCCGGCTTGAGTTCCTTCATGAAGCTGGTCATTCCCGCGGACTCGAGCTGGAACACCCCCTCACACCGGCCTTCCCCGATCATTTTCATGACCTTCGGGTCGTTGTAATCGATCTTTTTCAGATCAATTTTCCGGCCGCTGATCCTTTCCGCCATATTCGCGGCATCCTGAATCACGGTCAGCGTACGCAGGCCCAGGAAGTCCATCTTCAAAAGGCCCAGCTCCTCCAGCTCCGTCATATTGTACTGCGTGGTTATGGTGCCGTCCGCCGCTCTCTGAAGCGGCACAAACTCGTCCACCGGCTTGGATGAAATCACCACGCCGGCCGCGTGCATGGAAGTGTGCCGCGGCAGTCCCTCCAGTTTCCTCGCCATATTGATCAGATGATGTACCTGCTCGTCGGAATCATACGACTTCTTCAGATCCGGGTTCATCGTTAGTGCCTTATCGATGGTGATATTCAGCTCATTCGGAATCATCTTCGCCGTCGTATCGCAGAGCGCGTACGGGAGATCCATAACACGCCCCACATCGCGGATTGCATTTCTGGCCGCCATCGTACCGAAGGTGACGATCTGAACCACACGGTCCTTGTGATATTTCCTTACAACGTAATCGATAACCTCCTGCCGCTGTTCAAAGCCGAAGTCCACGTCAATATCCGGCATGGAAACCCTCTCCGGATTCAGAAAGCGCTCAAAGAGCAGACTGTACTTCAGGGGATCCAGCTCCGTGATTCCCATCGTGTACGACACCATGCTTCCGGCGGCGCTTCCTCTTCCCGGTCCGACCGGTATGTTGTGTTCCTTTGCAAAATGAACATAATCCCACACAATCAGGAAATAATCCACATACCCCATGGTTCGAATGGTATCCAGCTCATATTCGAGGCGCTCCCGAATTTCCTGCGTAACCGGATGATAGAGTCTTTCGGCGCCGTCATGACAGAGCTTTTGAAGATATGTCCAGGAGGTATACCCCTCCGGTACCTCATATTTCGGGAGCTTGAGCTCATGGAACCGGATCTCGACCTGACAACGGTCCGCAATCTTCTGCGTATTCTCAAGAGCCTTCCGGGCATAGGGGAACAAAGCCGCCATCTCCGCTTCCGACTTTACATAATACTGCCCTCCCTCATAGCGAAGCCGGTTTTCGTCACTGACTTTTTTTCCGGTCTGGATACACAGAAGAATATCATGGGCATCTGCGTCTTCCGCTCTCGTATAATGGCAGTCGTTCGTACACACCAGTTCAATACCCGTCTCCTCGCTCATGCGCATCAGCTGCGGATTCACGATTCTCTGCGCGGGAATTCCGTGGTCCTGCATCTCGAGGAAAAAATTGCCCTTGCCGAAGACCTCTTCATAACGAAGCGCTGCCTTCTTTGCCTCCTCATAGCGGTTTCCCGCAAGATTGGACGCAACCTCACCTGCCAGGCAGGCAGATAACGCGATAATTCCCTCGTGATACTCCCTGAGGATCTCCAGATCTACCCTCGGCTTATAGTAGAAGCCCTCGGTAAAACCGCGGCTTGTAATTTTCATCAGATTGTGATATCCCTGCAGATTCTCCGCGAGCAGAATCAAATGATAATAACGGTTTTCCCCTGCCCCGGATTCCCTGTCAAACCGGGAACCGGGCGCGACATAAACCTCACAGCCGAGAATCGGCTTTATTCCCTGCGCCATGCATTCCTTATAAAACTGAATGCATCCGTACATGACACCGTGGTCCGTAATCGCCGCGGCATTCATGCCGAGCTCCTTCACGCGCGCGACATAATCTTTGATTTTATTCGAGCCGTCCAGCAGGCTGTATTCCGTATGAACATGCAGATGTACAAAACTCATTTCGGTCACTCTTTCAGGTAAATCTGTCCGTCTTCCAGTCGGATTTTTCCTTCCTTCAAAAGGTGTCCGACCGCACGCTTGAATGCCGCCTTCGAGATTCCGAACCGGCGGTTGATCAGCTCCGGATCTGCCTTATCATCAAAAGGAAGAACGCCTCCCTCCTCACGGATTGCTTCTTCTATCCTTTCCGCGTCTGTGTCCATCTGAAGGTACGCCTTCTGTTTTGCTGTGACGGTCAGCTTGCCGTCCTCACGGACCTGTGTAATACGGACGGTCAAAATCTGTCCCGGGTGGAATTCTCCCTGTGCGTCCTTCCGCGGGATGAGTGCGGAATATTTATCATCCACGGCCACGAAAACACCGAAGTTTTTGCTCAGCTCATAAACCCGCCCGCGCACCATATCGCCGACGCTGTATGGAGAATCCGTCTGCAGATAGTGATAGACCTTCATCGTCGCGCATAAGCGGCTGCTCTTATCCATGTAAAGGGCAACCAGAACCTCGTCATTTTTTCCCACCTTGCAGGTCTGTTCATGGAAGGGAAGCAGAAGATCCTTCTCCAGTCCCCAGTCGAGGAACGCACCGATGCGCGTCGTCTCCTTCACACGGAGGACCGCCGTATCCCCGAGTACCAGCCTCGGTGTCTTTGTCGTCGCAATCAGCCGGTCACTCGAATCCCGATACAGAAACACCTCCACAGGCGTTCCGATCTCCGCGCCCTCCGGCACCTGCTTCGCCGGAAGAAGAACCTGCTGATCCTTTCCGGCTTTTGGATCATCGGAGAGATACACTCCGAAGTCCTGTCTCTTTAACACTCTCAGCACCTGCTTTTTCCCTAATTCCAACATGTTGTTCCGTCCTTTCTGTGATGGCGCACATACCGCGGCCGCGGCTCTTATGGTATTTTTTGTACCTTCCTGTGTTTTGCTGTCGGCGGTTTCTTTACTCTGAAAACTCAGATACGAAATACTTTTCTCCCTGTTCGTCATTGAACTGCACAAAAATACTGCCGTTCCGATGTCCCACAACCGGAACAATGACGTCGCCTTCCATAACCTGACGAATCCACTCGACACGCAGATGATGTATCTCAAATCCCGCGGGAAAAAATCTTCTGGCGAGCCGCACATACTGCGCATTGTTCATATGACCGTTCACATCGAGATGTTCCTCTCGTATCGTAATTTTCTTCTGTTCTTCTCCGTCTCCCGGAAGCCGGATCTTCCGCCTGCCCAGATCTTCCGGAATCTTCCAAGAAGGATTCGGTCCGTACCCCTCGATTTGCTCCTCGGGGATCACTACCGGCGTACCCTCTTTCATGTCCATGAATACCCAGTCGGACGTTGCGAGAACCAACGTATCGCCGTCACTGCTCTCCATAGAAAAATCACGTGTCGCCATCAGGCTGCGAAATCCATGTGACCAGGTTCCAACGCGGATTTTTTCGTTAAAGCGTGCGTACCGGTAAAAATGCGCCTGCATGTCAACGATCATCCACGCGTGGTTCTGCTTCCGATTATGCGCTATGCCGAGCCCGATGTCTTCTCCCTGAAAGGTTGCGGTGTCCTGAAAGTAGTTCAGAACTGTGTAGGGAGTCATGCGCTGATTCTCGTCCACCTCACTGAAGCGAACTCTTCCTTCATAATAATATTTCATCCGTTTTTTCCTCTCGGGCGTCAGTCTTTTGCAGACAGTCTCTTACGCGCGCTTCGCGTGCGACGAGCCTCTTTGCGTTTTCGAAGAGCTGTTTTCTTTTTTATTGTATAAGCTACGGATTGCTCCGTGCTGCGCACTCCCGCAATCCTACAAGTATGAGCACTTTCGTGCCGCTTACGCGTCACTTCGTGCTCATACTTGTTGCCTTCGAAAGCGCAAATAGTCTCTTACGCGCGCTTCGCGTGCGACGAGCCTCTTTGCGTTTTCGAAGAGCTTATACAATAAAAAAGCGACTACATCACATGGATGTAATCGCTTTGTACTGGGCTACCTGGATTCGAACCAGGAAAATGACGGAGTCAGAGTCCGTTGCCTTACCATTTGGCGATAGCCCATTGATTTGTGCATTGCCTTGCAACATGTGATATTCTATCAGACCCCCTTGAAAAATGCAAGGGGATTTTTAATATTTTTTATTTTGATGTGTTTTTACTGTGTACATTGCTTTATCCCTGAATTATTACGGGGTCGGGCCCGTTGTCCCTGATTATTTTAAGCCGCTTTCCTGTTTCGTTCGAAAAGCCAATACGACGAAACAGAGCACAGCTGCGACTGCCTCGGCAACCAGGCAATAAATCGGAACGGACCCGTTAAAATCCTTTCGTATTAATGGGTCTCCGAGCACAGCCCAGGCATTGACACTCATATGAGCCGCTATGGATACGCGTAGATCTCCGCTTCTCTCATAGAGAAAAGTCAGGAGAAAGCCTAACCCGAAAGCGTAAAGAAACTGGATCGCATTGCCGTGATAAACACCGAAGCACAGTGCAGAGATAACAACGCCGGCTTTTGTGCCCGCGTAGAAAGCAGCCCGGCGGTACAGCATGCCGCGAAAGATCATCTCTTCCGCCATCGGGCCCAGGATGACGGTGCCGATGATTAGAAGCATCAGATTCTGATTCTCGAACGCCGGAGCGGCATTCCGGACATAGCCGGTGAAAACCTGTTCCAGTCCGCTTCTCGTGATCAGGCTGCTCCATACATGTCCGGCAAATGTAACGCATACACAGGCAAGTATCCGGTCAATAGCTGTCCATCCGACGTTCCTCAAAGGGAAGCGCATGGAATCCACCTGATAGTTCTGTCTCTGGAGGAAAAGCGTTAGCGTGAAGGTCACGATACTGATCCACATGGGCAGCGTGCGTGCCTTCTCATAAATACGTTCCGGATCATATTCTCCGACAAGCAGTCCCGACACCAGCAACATGATAACGGTTACTGCCGCCATGCAAAGTAGAATAAAAACCATCGGGAACAGAACGTCCCAGATTTTCTGCCTTTTCGTCATATATCCTTATCTTTTCCTTCATCTCTGGCATAAACCGTCAACAGCGCCGACGCAGGTTCTGGCCGTCACGGATTATGCAGCAGATAATCCGAAAGCTCCTCTACCGTATCAAAGATCCGCTCGGCCCCGGCTTCCTCCAGTTCCTTCCGGTCTCCATAACCATAAGCGACACCGACTGCCCGGACGCCAAATTCCTTCGCCCCGGCTATGTCAAATTTTCTGTCGCCGACCATGATAACATGGTCTCTTTGATCCAAACAGCCGGATTTCTCCAGCACATCTCGGATCCGGTCCGCCTTACTGCTTACCCGCTCCTCATCATTCATGGAGTTGCCGCTGATATAATCAAACCAGTTCAAAAATCCGCCGTGCCCGGCAATTTCCCTGGCAAAGGTTTCCGGCTTGGAAGTAGCCATTCCAAGCCGCATCCCCACTTCCTTCATCTGACGGAGAAGCTCCGGAATCCCCGGGTAGATCTCGAATTCAAGCTTACCCCTTGCGGCATACCTCTCCCGAAACAAGGCAACGGCACGGAGCGCCTCTTCCTCATTCATCCCCAGCCGCATAAAACTGTCATTCAGAGGAGGACCCACAAAGAATCCAAGCCGATCCGTTTCATAGTGCGGCCATCCCATCTGATCGAGCGCATACTGCGCGCTCTTCGTAATACCGGATCCGGTATCGGCAAGTGTACCATCGAAATCAAACACGACCAGACGATTCATCTCCACCTCTCCTCCTGCTCCCGCATTTCCCGCACTTTCCATCACCTTCCGTATGGAACGCTGTATTCCGTCCGTTTTCTATAACCTGCTCCATGCACTGCCGCATCTTCATCCGGTTATCATAGCGTTCCATGCGAGATGCTGACCGATACATTTTTACATCTCTTCCGGCGCGCTGAAGCCAAGCACATGGATAGCGTCTTCCAGCACATTCTGAACCGTTGCAAGGAGAAGAAGCCAGGATTTCTTCTGTTTTTCATCCTCTTCGGTCAGGATTCTCGTCTCGTGATAGAAGCTGTTGAAATTGTTCGAGAGCTCATAGATATAGGCACACAGCCGATGCGGCGCCTTCTCCTCAAAGGCTCCCGTCAATGCCTCGTTGTAACGCGCAAGCTGAAGCATTAATTTTTTCTCAATATCGCTTGCAGCGTTCAGTATCCCGGCACCGTCCAGACTTCCTCCCTCCGCCGTGAATTTGTTCAGGATGGACTTGATTCTGACGATGGTGTACAGAATATACGGGCCGGTATTGCCCTCGAAGGAGGTAAATCGGTCGATATCAAACACATAGTCCTTAGATGCCTGGTTGGAAAGATCTCCATATTTGATGGCGGAGAGGCCGACAATCTTTGCGGTTTCTTCCGCATCCTTGTCCTTGACACTCTTATTCTCTACAATCTTCCGGAACATTTCCCGGTCGATATCTGCGATCAGCGTCTCCAGACGCATGACGCCGCCCTCCCTGGTCTTAAACGGTTTTCCATCCTTGCCATTCATGGTTCCGAATCCGAGAAACGTCAGCTTCGTGTCCGGCTTGACCAGCCCGGTCTTCCGCGCACAGCGGAACGTCTGAATAAAATGCATCTCCTGACGCTTGTCCACTACATACAGGATCTCATCCGGATCAAAATCCTGCATCCGCTCTACGATCGTTGCCAGATCCGTCGTGGTATAGAGGGCCGCGCCGTCCGATTTCAAAATCATGCACGGAGGCACCTCCTTTTGATCAGTTTCTTCCTTCACATCGACGATCAACGCCCCCTGATCCTCATAGGCATAGCCCTTGTCCTTCATCTCCTGAACCATGTCCGGAATATATGCCTGCGCATCCGACTCTCCCTTCCAGAGGTCGAAATGCACGTCCAGATTTTCATAGTTCTTCTTCAGGTCCGATACCGAAACCGAAATAATATGCTTCCACAGCGCGCGATACCCTCTTCTTCCGCTCTGGAGCTCTGCGGTAGCCTGAAGCGCTTTTTCCTTATACGCCTCATCTTCTTTTGATTTTTTGCTCGCCGTGGGGTAGATTTCTTCAAGCTCGCTGATTGTAAACGGCGCTTCCTGCGGGTACTCCCCAGTAAATGCCTCATCGAAATAAGGAAGATCCGGCTTTCTTTCCCGAAGCTCCGTGATGATCAAGCCCATCTGAAGGCCCCAGTCGCCCAGATGAACATCGCCAATCATCTTATGTCCCAGGCGAATTCCCATCCGGCGGATGCTCTCTCCGATAATCGCTGAACGAAGATGGCCCACGTGCAGCGGTTTTGCTACATTCGGTCCGCCGTAGTCAATGACCACCGTTTTCGGATCCGCCGTTTTCTCTACCGAAATTTCCGCATCTTCCGCCATTTCCTGCAGATACGACGCCAGAAAATCTTTCTTAAGGCTGAGATTGATAAAGCCCGGCATGACAGCCTCCGCCTTTTCAAAGACCGGGGATTCCTGCAGATACCCTACAATATCCTCCGCGATCTGAATCGGCGCCTTTTTGTATTTTTTCTTTGCCGCCATGGCACCGTTGCACTGAAACTCGCAGAGATCCGGCCGGTTCGAGAGGGTGACTCTGGCAAATTCAGCGTCATATCCCGCCTTTACAAAAGCCTCTGCCATTACTTCACTGATTTTTTCAATAATCTTCTTCATTTTGCATTTTCCTTTTTGGGTCCTTTGCCGGAAACCTTTTGTTCCGCTGCTTCCTTCGCTTCCTTCAGCGCCTTCAGCTCGTCCCTGTACTTTTTGAAATGTTCATAACAATACTGAATGATTGCCTTCCGCGTGATGATTCCGATAAAGACATTCTCGTCATCGACGACCGGTACAAAATTCTGCCTCATGGACGTCTGTATCAGATCCTCGATGTCACAGTTGATATTTACCGGATCCATCTTCCATCTTCGCGGAATGGCGGAAAGACGGATCTCCTCGGCGTCCCGGAGGCTGAGATCATACCTGTCCTTGATGATACGCAGGAGATCGCCCTCTGTAAGGGTGCCGATATATCTGCCTCTATCATCGAGTATCGGAATCGCCGTATACTTGTGATATTCCATCTTTTCGATTGCCTGCCGGAGGGAACAGTCCGCATGAATAAACGCACAGTCTGCCTTCGGCGTGATAAAAAATAAGATATTCATATCGTTTTTTCCTACCCCAATGTGCTGCATAACCCAGACAGAGTATAGTATAATGGAAACAACTCTAAGTTTCAAGATAAGGAGGTTTTTGCATGACACCGAAAGAACTGAACTATCGTCATCTCGGCGAGACCATGATCAAAAAGTTTGAGAAGCGAAATATGGAGGCCTTCTACACCGCCACGAAGGAAGAAGCTCTGGCAAAAGTACTGGAGCTGATCCCGGAGGGCTCATCGGTCACCTATGGAGGATCCGCAACGATCGAAGAATGCGGCATCAAGGAGGCACTTAAATCCGGCAATTATTCCTTTATCGAGCGCACGGACGCAAAAACCCCGGAGGAGAAGCGTGAGATGATGGCCAGGCAGATGATGGCCGACTACTTCCTCATGAGCACCAATGCCTTTACGAAAGACGGAGAGCTTGTAAATATCGACGGAAACGGAAACCGCGTCTGCTTTCTGATTCAGGGACCCGCCCATGTCATTGTTGTCACAGGGATGAACAAGCTTGCCTTTGATATCCCCGAGGCTTTCCAGCGCATACACAACTGCGCGACTCCTCCCAACTGCGTCCGCCTCGGCTGCAAGACCCCCTGCTCTGTGACCGGGACCTGCGGCAACTGTCTGAGCCCCGAGACGATCTGCTGTCAGGAGGTCATCACCCGCTACAGCAGGCATCCCGGCAGAATAAAAATCGTGATGGTCGGCGAGGATCTCGGATTCTGACCGGAAAGCTCTGAACTGCTTTCCTTCGACAGGGAAAGCGGTGTAATTTACGCGAACAGTGAGCCTCAGCCGAATGCGAAGTATTCGTGTGCGGCGAGTGTCGCGATAGCGAGATAAAACTCGCGCAGCGTGTTTTATCTCGTTGTTTCAACAGAGAAGTCGGCATCGCATTTTCCCGGATCCTATCCGAAACCGTATGCGATGCCGACTCCCTTTCGTTTAACAGCGCTACTGCCGCCTGACCGTTTCCTATCCCCGCTTCACTCTCTTCTCAGCGCGTCGATCGGGTTGAGGTTTGCCGCCTTGATCGAAGGAAGCAGCCCGAAGATGATGCCGATCGCCATGGAAAATCCCACGCCGATAAAGATTGACGGGATGCTGATGGCTACCGGTGTTCCCGAACTCTTCGATATAAATTCCGCCAGAATGATTCCGACGACAACACCCAGAATTCCGCCCAGGCTGGTAAGAACCGCCGATTCCGTTAAAAATTGTGCAAGAATGCGTTTCTTTCTGGCTCCGAGAGCCTTTTTCAGTCCGATTTCTGCCGTTCGTTCGGTAACGGACACAAGCATGATATTCATCACACCGATCCCTCCTACCAGAAGCGCAATGCTGGCAATCCAGATCAGCAGGTTGTTCGTGCTGGCGGCAAGCTGCTGCTTGTTCTTTGCCTTTTCCAGAAGATCCTCCGCCTTGTAGCTGATTGCATTTTCATTCTCGCTGTCCGAATCAGAGGTGCGGACAGACTCGTTCATGATGTCCTGAACCTCTTTTCCCACATTGCTCATGTCCTCGGTCCGCTTTGCCCGCACCACACAGTTCTGCGGCTCATCATAATAATAGCTGATCGGCCAGTCCACATCCGGAATCATCACCTTTCCATACTGACTTCCCGCATATGTCATATAATCCATAAACGAATCATAGGTGGGCTGATATTTCTGAGAAGCCCGAACCAGGCCGACCACGATATACGGTTCCCCTCTTATTGTCATCGTTTTTCCCAGACCATCGCCGTCCGGGAACAAAACTTTAGCAGCTGTTTCGTCCAGAAGCGCAACTTTGTGGAATTTCTGATAGTCCAGCTCTGTAAACGGACGGCCGGCGTAAACCGTATAACCGGTCGTATTCAGATAATGGTCATCGATCCCGAGCATCTGCGCGCTATCCAGGGAATGATTTCCTGCCAGAACGCTGTCGGAATAGCTTCGGGAGAGGTAGAAAGAGGCGTCCGCCACATCCTCCAGCCCCCGGATTTTCTCGATCTGTTCATCTGATACCGGAGAAACCCCGTCAGGGATCCCGGCATCCATCCAGTAATCGCCGCCGCCCTGTTTTAACGAAACCGTCACATTGTTGTTGCCGGCTCCGATCAGATTCTTCATGATCTGTTCATTGGTCCCTTTTATCGTTGATACAATGCCGATAATCGAGGCAATTCCGATTATGACACCCAGCATTGTCAGAAACGACCGCATCTTGTGTGCCCAGATGCTTTGAAAGGAAAACTTCAGATTTTCAATCATTTCCTTCACTCCTTCACCGGATTTTCTAATGTCACGAATACAGCTCGTCCACCGTTCCTTCCCGCGTGGCTGCACCCTCCTTAATATCCTTGTCATAGGGAAATGCCAGCCAATCGGAAGGTGTCACGCCGGAGACGATTTCGTAGGATCCGTCTGCGTATTTTCCAACCTTGATCTCCTGCTTCTTCAGTTTCTTGTCCGCATCTCTCATATAAACATATTTTCTGCCGTTTTCATCCAGGATGAACGCTCCGAGCAGGTATAAACCGTCTCCCTGAACCGGAGAAGGTTTTTCCGTCACCGCGGATGATGCAGCCGTGATCTGTACATACTCCCCATTTGTAAGTACGGCATCTGCGTCGTCGATGTACGCGATGAATGGATAAATCGAATTGCTGCTGTCGGACCCGTACATACCACTGGTGTCCGGGTACGGGGAGACGCTCTTGACTGTTGCCTGATAGCTGTTGCCGGACTGCCAGGATGTCACGGTCACCTCTGTACCCTCTTTAATGGAAGACAGCCTGTTTTCGTATACTCCGCCCTCCACATAAAGTCCTGCCGCTCCGGTCAGCTGAAGGAATGGGGAACCATCGGTCGGAGGGTTTTCCGGATCTCCCGCTTTCTTAACCGTCCCGTTCATCTTTGCCTTTACCACCCCGTCTGTGACCGCTTGCTGTGCAATTCTTACCTTGAGATCTGACTCCTGCAGATCCAGCTGAAGATCTGAGAGCTGATTCTCCTGATCCTTCAGCGCTTCCTTTAAATCATCGGGAGAATATTCCGCATTCGGCGAAATCAGTCCGCTGCCTCCGGAGCCATTGCCCGTGTCGCCTCCGTCAGATGCGCCACCGGTTGTCTGCTGGTCAGAGGTAAGGAAAGCCTGATAGGAACATAAAGTGCCAGTCCGATCCCATGCCGCCATTGGATCGGCAACTTCCTTTTCACCGGAGATACGCGTATACGTTTTGCAGTCCGCAAAAACCGCTTCCGCCAAGGCGGACGAGACGGTTATGGAAGCAGGCGTATTCCCTCTGTTATTTGCTTTCTCGGAAGCTTTTGCTGTTTCAGACGAGGAAGATGTCTCGGGCGTCACGGTCGGATCCGAATGGTCTTCCGATGGCTGATCCGATTCACCGGGAGCAGGCGTCGGCGTCTCTGTTATCCCGGGATTCGGATCGGGAGTCGATGATGGCGATGTCTGTTCCTCTTCCTCCTGTTCCTTTAAAGCCTCCAGCAGTCTTGTCCGCGTATCCTTGTCCATTTTCTTCAGAATGCCGGATAATTTGTCACTGTCCCCGTACAGTTTTTCCAGCACCTGTGCGAGCTTCTCCGTATCGTCAATGCCCTCCAGGGCCTTAGCGATCTGATCCGCTGTCATCTCCGAGAGGTCTGCAAAATCTGCTTTTCCGGTTGATGCGTCTACCGTGACCGGCGTATCCGGATCCAGTTTCAGCACATCCTGCATCCAGGCGCTGACTACCTGATGCTTCTCATCCAGAATCTCCAGGACAATATATCTCTGTTTCTGTTTTTCCTTTTCCGCTTCTTCCTTTGCATGGCCGAGAAACCCTGTGCCTATCGTTATTTTTCCGGACTCATCCGGCTGGCAGAGGTAAATATATGGCTTTTCAGCCGTCCCATCGGCCGTTTCCGCATTCTTCGCGGCAGTGTCCGCCGTCAGTTCCTTGTAGACTACCGGCTTTTCCGGCTCCGTCGGACCCGGCGTCGGTGTTGCATCCGGATTTTCGGGTTCGGGACCTGGTATGATATCCGAATTATCCCCCGGATCCTCCCCTCCGTCGTCGATGATCCCGGGATCCACCGGTGTAAAGTCGTCCGGGGCTATCGTGTTGCTGACCGGTTTCATCTTCCGAAGGGTAGCGATATTTCTCTGTGCCACTTCAATGTTCAGGCGAATCTGCCGATTGTTGAGCTCCTCCTTCTGAAGGTTCAGATTTGTCTTTGTCGTATCATATTCCAGCAGAACATCGCCCTCGTGAACCGCCTGCCCCTCCTGAACATATACATGCCTGATTTCATCTGTATCGGTCACATAGATATTCTGGCTCGCGTCCGTCGTAACCATTCCCTGCATATTCTGGCTGTTGTCCCAGTATCCTCCGCCGAAATTCAGATCCGACCCTTTATAAACCGTGACCGTATTCTGACTTGTCGTGGCCCGCACCGCTCTTGTAATTCCGTAGCCGGCACCAGCGAGAATCGCTGCGGTAAGGAGAATCGAAATAACCTTTTTATGTTTCATCTGCGGTTCCTCCTTCCCTATCGGCAAGCTTTTCCTCTTCTTCCTTAAGCTTCCTTTCCGCATCCGCCTCCTGTCCGGGAAGATACAGAATTCCATCCCGAATCTCCACCATTCTCGCGGCTCTCGCTCCGACTCCCGCATCATGGGTAATCATCAGAACCGTGGATCCCTCCCGGTTTAATTCCTGGAAAAGCTCCATCACCTGACTGCCGGATTTGGAATCCAGTGCTCCGGTCGGTTCGTCCGCCAGAATTATCTTCGGATGATTAGCAATAGCTCTTGCTATTGCCGTCCGCTGCTTCTGGCCCCCGGACAGCTGATTGGGGCGGAAATCCATTCGTTCGCCTAGCCCCACCCGTTCCAGAGCTTCCCCCGCCAGCTTTTGCCGCTCCCTTTTGGGCAGCCCCGCATAGGTCAGCGGGAGCTCTACATTTTCCAGCGCGGTCATATAAGGGAGAAGCTGAAAGTTCTGAAACACGAAGCCGATCTTCTCCAGCCGCAGATCCGCGAGTTCATTGTCCGAAAGCCTCGATACATCCTTACCGTCCAGAAACAGCTCTCCCCTGGTGGGTTTATCCAGACAGCCGATCAGATTCATCAGGGTAGACTTGCCGGATCCGGAAGGGCCCATAATTGCCACATATTCTCCCTCGTCCATGCAAAAATTCACATCCTTGAGGACCGGCACTTCGAGCTTTCCCTGAATATATGTCTTATAGATATGTCTGCATTCAAGGATCAATTCTGCACCTCCTCAATCCGCGGCGGCCGAAGCTCCGCCCTCTGCCGTTTCTTCCTGCACACCCTCTGCCGCGCCACCGTCAGCGCCGCCGATTGCTGTGCCGGAACTGCTTTCCTGCCCGGAGACCTCCGGATTGTTCCGGCTCTCCGTCTCATTGTACTGTGAAGAAGAAATCGTGTCCTCGTAGTAGCTGCCGGAAACGACATCGTCTCCGGTCACGGCGCTGCTCCCGAATACGTCGGTGCTTCCGGATACCATACCGTCGGAGGCCCCCATCTCACTCATCGGAGCCGTCTTCATTCCCTCCTTCAGATCCGGCGAAGGAATCGCAATGGAATCCTCCATCGACAATCCTTCCGTGATCTGAACTTCCCCGGTACTGTCATCCGTCTCCCCGAGCGTCACCTCACGCTTCTCCAGTTTTCCTTTTTTATCTGTCGCCCATACGAAAGGATGCTTCGGATCCGACTGGTCAATCATATAGGAGCCGATCCAGATACCCTTGCTTTTATCGATACCGCTGCTGGTATCGGTTTCGATATACACATGCTGCCCCAGCATAAGCCCGCCGCTGCTATCCAGCTGCACATAAAACGGATAATTAGTGCCGCCCGCAGAGCCCGAGCTGCCACCCATATAGCCCATAGACGAATCATTCGAAACGCTGTTCTGCGTGTCGATTTTGGAAATGGTTCCCTTCCAGGTCTTATCCTCATCCACCCTGGAATGAACGACGACAGCCGTCCCCTCGGAAAGCATCCCGACATTCTGCTCATTTACGGTTCCCTTTACCCGGTAATCTCCGGTTTTTATGATGGTGATATAAGAAGAATCCTGCGCATCCGAAGAAACCGATGTGCCGTCATTGATGCTTTTAACAACGCCGTCCATCTGACTGGTCACCGTCGCGTTGTTGATGTTGTCCTGGAGCTTATGAATATCCTGCTGCTTGCTCTGGATCTCCAGCTGCTTCTGCTGCTGAGACAGCTGCTGCTCCTGAATCCGAATGGTATAATCCGCCTGATCGGCCGCAGCCGCCTTTGCCTTCTCTTTTGTCAGCTGACTGATGGTCTGTCCCATGGAGGTATATTCATTATTCAGCCTTTGAAGATCAATATTCGCCTGATCGAGATCCTGCTGATATTTCGTTGTGTCGTACGTAAAAAGGGCGTCGCCCTTTTTCACCTCCTGTCCCACTGCGACCTTCAGGTCTTTCACCTCCGCGTCGGTGTTCTTATTCACAGACCAGGTCTCCTGGGATTCTACAGTTCCCGCATAGCGGTTGTTCATACCGATGGCACCCGTGTCTGCCAGATTTGAGACTGTTTCCACATAAGCCACTTCCCCCGATTCGGAGTCGTCATCATTTTTTCCCCCATGAAGACGCACACCTGTGAAAGCCACTGCCGCCGCGGCAGCAAGAATCAGTACCACAATGGCTGCCTTTTTCTTTTTCATAAAACTCCTTTCTGCCTGCACAGACATTCTCTGAACTCTCATGAACAGATACCGTCTGCGCACTTAACATAAAAATATCGCAATACTCAGCTCCTCCATCTCGAGAGCATGCGGCTCTCTCAATGTGGGGAATCCGTAATAAAGTCTCAAAATGCAGATCAAGACCATTGATCCTTCTGGCATCTTCCTCTTCATTTTATCACAACAAATTGTCAGAATATAGCTCTCTTCGTAATTATATTGAGAATTTAATTTGATATCCTGAAGTCTTTCAAAATATTTTTTGTCTCTCTACCCAGGCGAATATTTTCATCTCTCGTATCCTGTGTCCCAGCGTAGGTAATCATCAGATAACAATACCCACTTTCTGCGTACATCTGATTTCCACGAATCTGGTGAACCCCTTTTAATATTTCCGCTATTTTCTCCGGATCGCTGACCACATAGGTTCCTTCTTCATTATCAATCTGAATCGATAGGATTTCGCTTTTTTTGTTTTCTCCACCTGTTCCCGTCGTTTCTCCTGATAATGTCGGAACGGATTTTTTCTCTTCATCCAGAACAATCTCATGATCACGCAGGAAATCCAGCGTCTTCGTGTATTCCGGATAGATGTACAGCGACTGGATCGAAATCTGGCTGTCCGGATCGGTAATCCCCATATTCCAGTCCTCGGGAGTGAATTCAAGAGAACCCAGCGGTGTTTCTTTTTCCATCGCCGATACATCCATGGCATCCATATCCCAGGACAGGCAGCGGAGCAGCTCATGGATTTCCTTTCCCGAAAGCTCCGGCGTTGTTCCCGGACCGTCCTCTACTTTCCAGGGCACAACCTTTACTTCCTGAACAGCAGAAGCCCTCAGATAATTTGCCGGATACGCCTGCTTCCTCCAGGCCGCGTCCTTTGAAAGCTCCCTCATTGCCTTTTGAATGGTTTTCTCCGGCAGACGGTACTGCCGGTACCGTACGCTTCCGTCCTTCATCCGGAACAATACGCTTACACCCGGTTCAAAACTGTCCGTATCCTCATCCGAGAGATGCCGGATCCCCGCTTCTGCCAGAGCATAGATGGGCTGAAAATTATGGGTTTCGGAATTCTTCAGAACAGAAGAAATATTTTCTGTCTCGTAGGAATATTTTCCAACCTCGTTTATCCCGTCGTTATTGGTAAGCATGGCCATGGAGATAATCTCTTCCTGCCGCGGCAGCCAGGTATCATACCCAAACGGATTCAGGAGCAGTACACCGATGAATGCGGCGGTACCTCCCATCGTCACCAGAAGGGATATCCAGTGGCTCACAGCATTCTTCAAATCTCTGCTGTAGATAAATTCGATAGCAGCATTTACGAGGAACGCACCAATCAGAGAAAAAAACATCCAGCTCACATTCCGGGCATCCGTATATCTTGAAAATACATAGCCCAGAAGAACACCTGCCGGAATGCTGACCATGATCTTGATCACAAGACCGAAGGTTTGATTCGTCAACGCACATTCTGCTGCCTCCGAAGGTCTTCTCTTATACAGAAACATTCCCGCAAGAAAAGCAAGTATGATATAAGCAGCCAATACCAGAGCAGCAAGCAGGCTGCTGCCTGCGAAACCGGGAGCAGGCATGCCTAAGATGGATTTCAACCACTTCTGTGGAAGAATCATTACAGAAAGCGGAGAGAGCAGCCACCCGATCCACCCTCCAAAATCCGTAAGGGAACTGTAGGTTTCAAATCTCTCAAGAATGAGACTTCGGATCACTTCAAAACAGACCGGCCCGTATCCCAGGAAAAACAGGCTTACCAGAATTCCGGTCAAAAGCCTTCCCGTGAGAACCATTGCCAGGACACAGATCCCGTAAACCGCCGTGAATGCCAGAAGATACAGCAGCACCGCCCTGCATACGGTTTTCAGCCCCGCGGCAGTCAAAAGTCCATACACTCCCCCGACGGCAAAATATGCCACCCATACGTTGATCAGCCACGGCACTGCCGCGCAGACCCATCCGGCGGCAAACTGCAGACGATACAGACGGCTGCGGGTAAATGCCAGCGTATGATAAAAATCTGTCCGCTCTCTGGAATCCAGATAATAGAATACGGTGCATGCACAGAGAATAGCCGCAATCGGGATCGATACGATCGTCAGAACGTCTCTGCTTCCAAGAGCAGACAACAGGGTATCCATTCTCAGCGCGTGCAGAGCCTGCGTATAATTCTGTCCTTCCTCCACATAAAAATTGACGGCGTTCATCGACACAAAAAGGCGCACCGGATACAGGAGAAAGGCCACCACCATAATCAAAACCGGAAGCCAGTAGGAGATACTGATCTCCCGGAAAAGGAAGCGGCGTCCGGAAATCATCGCTTGAAAACGGTTAGAGTCATTGCCCTTTCTTCCGGATGGGTTCCCGCGGCCTCTCTTCCGATATCTAAGATCCTTTTTCTCATCTTTTGTCCCGGATGAATTCTGTCCGTTTTTCTGACTAGCCCCGAATGCTGTGTGCGTCATATCCGGCCACCTCCGTTTCCGTAATGAAAATTTCCTCAAGAGTCAGCGGAAGGTTTTCCACAAAAACAGGATTCATCCGTTCAATCGGCTCCATGACATCCTGATAGGTTCCCCTTGCAACAATCGTTAATATGGAGCCTCTCTTTTCACTCAGAATAATATCCAGCTTTGTCTTTAATTCCTCCTCCATCAACGGATCCCGGAGAACCACCTGCACCTTCTGCATATTGAATTTCATGTCATCCAGCGCCCTGGAAAGAAGCAGGCCTCCCTTATGAAGCAGACCCACATGATCGCAAATATCCTCCAGCTCTCTCAGATTGTGCGAAGCAATCACCGGCACAAAATCCCGGTCAAGAATCTCCGCGGCAAGAAGTCCCTTCACAGCCTGACGGATCACCGGATCAAGGCCGTCAAACGTCTCATCACAGAGCAGATACTTTGTGTTGGAGCAGATACCCAGGAAAAGCGAGAGCTGCTTTTTCATCCCCTTTGAAAATGTATGAACCCTTCGCCGTTCTTCAAGCCCGGCCTTTTTCAGAAAGTCCAGAAACCGTTTCTCGCGAAACTCCGGGTAAACAATCTCCCAGGTCTTCATCATGGAAAGCGGTGTGGCGTTGACCGGGAAATATCCGACATCCGGAATGAAGCAGATCTTCGCCTTGCTCTCCGGATTGTCCCAAACCGGCATTCCGTCAATCAGGATCTCACCGCTATCCTGTTTCAGAACGCCTGCCGCCAGCCGGAGCAGCGTACTCTTCCCCGCTCCGTTCGTCCCGACCAGGCCGAAAACCTCGCCCTCGGAAATACTCGCGGTAATATCATGCAGCGCGGGAACATCCTGAAATTTTTTTGACACATTCTTCAGTTTAATCATGGTCGTCCCCTCCATAAACCTCATCAATAAGCATCAAACAGCTCTGCCGGCTGACGCCGATCTCTTTTCCTTCCTTTAAAGACGCTTTCAGGCCTTCCTTCCAAAGGCTTCGTTTCTGCTCCGCCAGAGAAGAATAATTTCCGGAGACAAAATTTCCTCTTCCCTTTACCGTATAGATATACCCGTCCTTTTCCAGGGAAGCATATGCCTTCTGAATGGTGTTGGGATTGATGGACAATTCCTGTGCCATCTGCCGGACAGAAGGAATCTTCTCATCCGGCTGCAGAACCCCTTTAATAATCAGCATCTCATAGTATGAGATGATCTGCTCATAAATCGGGCGCCGGTCCTGATAATCAATCGAAACCAAATTCTGACCTCCTTCCGCACTCTGTATATTCCCGCTGTCTTATCCGGATCATTATAGAGCGGTGTGTATATAGTGTACTATATTGCATAATACACTCCCTGTCAAGAAAAAGCTTCCGTCCGGCGATATGTGCCGATCGAAAGCTTTTTCAACCAATTATTCTTCTTCCGGAACTTCCAGTCCCAGCTCATCCAGCTGCTTCGGATCCACTCTCGACGGAGCCTCCGTCATCAGATCCGACGCGTCCTTCACCTTCGGGAAGGCGATCACGTCACGAATGGTATCGGCCTCTGCCATAAGCATAACCAGACGGTCCAGTCCATAGGCCAGTCCCGCGTGCGGCGGCACTCCATATTTGAACGCCGTCAGCAGGAACTTGAAATTATCCCAAGCGCGTTCCTTCGTAAAGCCGAGCACCTCGAACATCTTTTCCTGAATATCATTCTGATGAATCCGGACGGAGCCTCCGCCGATTTCATTTCCGTTCAGCGTGATATCATACGCTTTCGCGCGTACAGAACCCGGATCGGAATCAATCCTGCTCCAGTCTTCTTCCATCGGCATGGTGAAGGGATGATGCATCGCCATAAAGCGGTTCTCCTCATCCGACCACTCCAGAAGCGGGAATTCGACGATCCACAGGAACCGGAAGTCGTCCTTCCGCGTGAGTTCCAGCTCGTCCCTGAAATGAAGACGAAGCTGACCGAGCACGTTCCACACAATTTTGTTGCGGTCCGCCGCAAAAATCAGAAGATCGCCCTTTTCTCCGCGCATTGCCCCGATCAGCGATTTCTCCTGTTCTTCGGTCATGAATTTTGCAAAGGAAGATTTGACGGATCCATCCTCCTTCAGCTGAATATAGGCGAGACCGCCGGCGCCCATCCCTTTTGCCATTTCCACAAGCTTGTCGATCTGCTTGCGTCCCATATTGCCCTGCCCCTTCACGTTTATGCCGCGCACGGAACCGTCCTTCAGGGAGAGAGCATTCCGGAATACCGGAAATTCAAAATCTTTTACAACCTCTGAAACATCTACCAGCTCCAGGCCGAACCGGATATCCGGCTTGTCCGAACCGAAGCGGTTCATCGCCTCAATCCAGGGCATTCTCGGAATCGGCGTGGGAACATCGACATTGAGCGTTTTCTTGAACAGATACTTCAGATATCTCTCATTGACGTCAATGACATCGTCCACATCCACGAAGGAGAGCTCCATATCGATCTGCGTAAACTCCGGCTGACGATCCGCGCGAAGATCCTCGTCACGGAAGCATCTTGCCAGCTGAATGTAACGGTCGTATCCCGAACACATCAGAAGCTGCTTGAACAGCTGCGGAGACTGCGGAAGCGCATAAAAGCTTCCGGGATGAATGCGGCTCGGAACGAGATAATCACGGGCGCCTTCCGGTGTGCTCTTGCCAAGCATCGGCGTCTCAATCTCCATAAAGCCTTCCTTATGGAAAAACTCACGGGTATAATATGCGACATCCGAACGGAGCTTCATGTTTCTCTGCAGATCCGGGCGCCGGAGATCAAGATACCGATGGGTCAGGCGGATCTCATCCTTCGTCTTGCTGTTTTCCTCAATCGGGAAAGGCGGTGTCTCCGACTCTGCCAGGATTCTCAGGTAATTCACCAGAACCTCCAGCGAGCCGGTCGCAAGTCTCTCATTGACTGCTCCCTCCCGTTTCCGGACTGTCCCCCGGACCGCGATCACAAATTCAGAGCGTAGCTTTGTTGCTTTCGCAAAGCACTCCTCCTCTGTCTCCTTACTGTCGAAAATCAGCTGCATGATACCGGAACGATCCCGAAGGTCCACGAAAATAATGCCGCCCTTATTGCGGCTCTTCTGCACCCATCCCATCAGAGTCACTTCGCTGCCGATCATTTCTGCAGTAACTTCAGCGGCCCTGCAAGTCCGTTTCATTCCTTTCATACTCTCCGCCATGGTGTATTGTCTCCTTATCCTCTATTATAACTGATTTATAACCATTATTGATCTGCCTGTCAAAAAGCCTTCTGTATCCAGATAGCGTCAATCGTAGACAGAAATTTCCAGAACCATCTGTCTTAGCATCACTGACTGTTAAAGGATAATCATTCGGCAAAAACTTCTTCTATTTCCGTATATCCCTCTGCCGCAAGCTGCTCCTTCTGGAATTTTTTGTTTTTCTTCATGACCAGAAGATTCACGGTCTTACCCTCCGCTCTTTCCTGCATGGCCTTGCGGACGGTCTCCTGAATCTGCTCACCGGAGCACTTCTTCTCGATGAGATACGCTTTCTTTGCAGCGGAGCCAGGAACCTTATATCCCCTTTCCAGAAGAAGCATAACAATTCTCTCAAACCCGACGGAAAAGCCGACCGCAGGCACCGGCTGACCGATAAACTTTCCAACCATCTCGTCATATCTTCCGCCGCCGCCGACAGACCCGCCATATTCATCCATGGATATCTCGAAGATCGGGCCCGTGTAATAGGACATGCCGCGCACAAGCGTCGGGTCGAACTTCATGCGGAACTCCGCAGTTTTAACCGCGTCAACGCTGTTCATGATCGTGATCAGGCCGTCTGCGTATTCCGGATCGAGGAATCCCGTCAGCTTCTCTTTTGCCATCTGCACACCCGCGGCATCCGGTGTGAGGATTCGGAACAGCTCCAGGTATTTATCGACAGATTCCCTGCCATATCCCGATTCCAGAAGTTCCTTTTCTACGCCATCCAGACCAATCTTGTCCATTTTATCGAGAATGATAAACACCTCATCGTAGGACTCCTCCGGGAAGCCGCTGTACACCGCCATCGCCTTCAGGATGCGGCGGTCGTTGATGCGGATTGTGAAATTCCGGAAATCCAGCTTGCCCAGCAATGTCGTCGTTGCCAGAATCAGCTCGATCTCCGCCAGGTTGGAGGCTTCTCCCAGGATGTCTATATCGCACTGTCTGAACTGGCGGAAGCGTCCTCTCTGCGGACGGTCTGCGCGGAAAACGTTTCCGGTCTGCAGGGCTTTAAACGGGCTCGGAAGCTCATTGGCATTGTTCGCATAAAAACGTGACAGCGGAAGAGTCAGATCATACCGAAGGCCGCCGTCCACCAGATCCTGCTCGGATTTTGCCTCCGAAAGTTTAAGCTTTTCTCCTCTTTTCAGGATCTTGAAGATCAGCTTTTCGTTTTCACCGCCCTGCTTGCTGTTCAGATTTTCTATATGTTCCACACAGGGAGTCTCAATCGGCGTAAATCCGAACTTTGAATATGTCTCGTTGATCAATCCGATTACATAATTGCGGATCTCCATCTCCTGCGGGAGAATATCCTTCATTCCGGTAACGGGTTTCTTGGTAAGCTTCATAATTTTTTCCAAACTCCTCTCACTTCCGGCCGTACCTCAGGCATAGATATGCTGCCATCCGGACTCCTGTGCAGAACCCGCTGGAATGCCAGAAAAACTTTCAGGTTATATTTTTCGACTTCTTCGATCATCATTTTCATGGCGTTTTCCGGTGAAAACGCGCTGCGGTAAGGACGATCCTGAATCAATGCACAGAATACATCACAGACACGGAGAATGCAAGCCCCAAGCGGTATATTGGCGCCTTCCAGGCTCTCCGGGTAACCGCTTCCGTCCATATTCTCATGATGGTATAGGACATCCCTGCAGATCTCTTCCGAAAAACCGTGACGCTTCAGAATGTCATATCCCACCCTCGGATGCTGCCGGACGGAATTCATCTCCTCCACCAGCATGGTATTTTTGCCCTCTGTCGCGCTGGAAATCTGCGCCTTGCCAATATCGTGGAAAAATCCCGCGACGATCAGGTCGTTGCACGCCTCGTCCGAAAGCCCCAGTTCACGGCCCACCTCATAGGCGAGGCTGCTGACATTTTCTCCGTGCTCCAGCTGCTCAGACATCTTGGCGCCGAACAGGTGCCTTGAATTGCGATAAGAAGAGCGGCCCCCCTTTAACTGTGCGTCATCCTTATGCCGGGTATATGCCTTCTGCTTCTCTTGCTTTTTCTGACCGGTGGACGTTTTCTTCTTTTTCCCTGAATTCTTTTTCTGCGCCTTCTCTCCGTTTTCCTTACTCTCTATGATCTGTATCTTCTGTTTTTTCTTCGGATGGTTCTCTTTGCTTTTTTTGCTTCCTGTCCATTCTTTGGACCTGCTGTCTTTTTTCTTCATACAATATCTTCAATGCCTCAGATACGAATCAATGCCGGTTTTCTTGCGCTGGCACATCTCCTCCACACGCTCCGTGTAGTTTTTCAGATCCTTTACATTCTCCGCCCGCTCGATCCGTCTCCCGTCTTCAAAGACAAACTTCGTGGATGCCCCCGAGCCCGCGGCCAGAATGCTCTGTTTTTCTTCCATGATCAGCACATTATAGATTCCCGCTTTCCCGGGTTTTGCATATCCGACGTTCTCGAAATTGCCCGCCATATTCTTATATCGGTACAGATAATAGGGACTCATTCCCATCTCTTCCGCACAATTCTGTGTAAGGTCCATGATTTCCGCGGAATTCCGGAAGGAAATCGATTCATATTCTTCCTTAAAGAGATTCAGCCTGGTCGCGCGCTTCAGCGCGAGCGAATGAATGGTCAGGCTGTCGGGCTCCAGCTTCCGGATCTCATCCAGCGTGTGGCTCACTTCGTCGGCCCCCTCTCCGGGTAGCCCGACAATCAGATCCATGTTGATATTATCGAACCCCATTTTGCGGGCCAGGTGGAATTTCTCAATCGTCTCCTCCACCGTGTGGTTTCTGCCGATCAGATCCAGAGTCTTCTGGTTCATGGTCTGCGGATTGATGGAAATGCGGCTGACCGGATATTGACGCAGCACGCGCAGTTTTTCCTCTGTGATCGTATCCGGGCGTCCTGCCTCCACCGTGAATTCCGCAACATGATCCAGATCAAACTCGTGCTTCAAAACCGAGAGAAGCTCATTCAAACGATCTGCCGAGACAGACGTCGGTGTCCCGCCGCCGATATAGACCGTATCCAGGGTGAAGTCCTTCATTTCCTCCGCGATAAAGGCAAGCTCCCGGTACATGGCATGAAAATACGGCTCCTCCATCTTCCGGCAGAGATCCAGCCGGTGCGAGCCGAACGAACAGTACAAACAGATGGTTGGACAGAAGGGAATGCCCACATAAAGACTATACCCCTTCTCCAGGTGCATGCGATCAAGGATTTCGCTTTCTCTGTGAATCACGGAAAGGGACAGACGGATCTTGCCATCTGACGTGAAATATTGCTCTTTCATTTCACAACCGATCTCATCATCGGATCGGCCTTCCTCCAGCAGCTTCATCGCGATCTTAGTCGGACGAATCCCTGTAAGATCCCCCCAGGGGAGCGTCCTGCCGGTTGCCTCTGACAGATTCCTGTAGATAAGCTGCTTCAGCTCATTCTTCGTACGGGTTCTATCGTCCGGATCGGAGAGGATGCACATCGCTGTGACCGGGCCGGCAACTCCAAGCTTTCTTCCATTCTCCAGAGCCTTCCGCTGTGCCTCGGAGCTGCTCCATTTCTCCTGCATAGAGCCAAAAGAAAAGGAGACATGCGCCCTGTCATACCTGACGACGAAATCCGCATCGAAATCTCCGGAAGGGCGTTCCTCGCCCGTATACCAGATTGCAATTTCTGACAATGGAAAAAAAGCCCGGATCAGATTGTAGACATCGTATTCATATTCCCTCTGGTTGAACTGAAGTGTAAATCTTGCAGGCACCTTTTCACCTCATTTCCTCTCACCGGGCAAGCGGATTATATTTCCGCTCACGGGCAATTGTGGTAAACATCTCGTGTCCGGTATAGACCGCTGTGTCCGCCGGAATATCCTTTAGCAGACGGTGAATGCTGTCCTCCATGGCCCGCCCGCTTCCGGTCGGAAAATCCGTCCTTCCGTAAGACTCACAGAACAACGTATCCCCGCTGAACAGCGCCTTCTCCTCAGGAAAATAATAACAGCAGCTTCCGACAGTATGCCCCGGCGTATGATATACATGAATCTCAAAGCCGGCAAGCTGGAGAATATCCCCATCCTTTACATAGTGATCGGCCTCAGCGGTGATTCCGGACGCCCAGGACGCCGAGAGATTCTTTGACGGATCCTCCAGGACCTCTCGCTCATGCTCCTCCGCGTAAACCGCTATTCCATATTTTTTGCGGAGCGCCTCACACGCTCCGATATGATCAAAATGGCCGTGCGTCAGAAGAATGGCCGTTGGCTTCCCTGCCATCCCGCCGATTTTCTGACAGATCCGATCCGGGCTGTCCGCCGGGTCTATCACCAGCAGTTCACCGGTTTCCTTGTTCTTTACAAGATATACATTGGTCCCGACCATGCCGAGGACCATGCTCTGAACTTCCATCTCAGACATATCTCAGCCCCCTATCCCTTCTGTCGCTCCACATCCAGGACACTCGGTATCTGCCGGAGCTTTTCGGTAAGATCCCGCAGATCATACGTGCTTCTCACATGAAAGGTCATATCAATCGTCGCCGTGCCCTGCTTGCTTGTCCTCACATTCATCGCCGATACGTCAATATCCCGCTCGGTAAAGATCTTCGAGATATCCACCAGAAGCCCTGTCCGATTATTCGCATAGAGCACAATGCTGACGGAATAGGATTCCCCCTTGTTCTGCTCAGGCGCCCATTCCGCCTCAATCAGCCTGCTTCTCTCCGACTCCGGCAGATTCATGATATTAATGCAGTCTGTCCTGTGAATCGTAATTCCCCGGCCTCTGGTCACAAACCCGACGATCTCGTCTCCGGGAATCGGGCTGCAGCACTTGGAAAAACGAACGGCGACGTCGTGAATCCCCCGGACGGTAATCCCGCCCTTATGCTTGAGGACCTCCGGGTCGTTCACGCCGGACTTGTCCTGCGCCTGTGCATTCGCAGCCGCAGCATCCAGAACATCCTGATCGGTCATCTGCATCTTGCGGTCCCGCTCCATGCACTCGACCAGTTTATTCATGACCTGGCCCTCTTTCAGGCCTCCGTGACCGATTGCCGCCAGCACGGAATCCCAGTCCTGAAAGCCATATTTACGCATCACCTTATCGGTGTATGCCGGTTTCAGCAGATCACTGACCGTGCGGCCCTTTGAATGGCAATAATTCGTCAGGAGCTCCTTGCCGCGGAGAATGTTATCCTCTTTCTTCTCTTCCCGGAACCATTTATTGATCCGGTTTTTGGCCTGCGTGCTCTTCACGACCTTCAGCCAGTCCCGGCTCGGCCCCTTGGAGTTCTGCGAGGTAATGATTTCGACGCGATCTCCGTTATGTAGCTCGGTCTCGATCGGAACGAGCTTTCCGTTAACCCGGGCCCCTACCATCCGGTTTCCGACCGCCGAATGCACCGAATAGGCAAAATCAATCGTGCAGGATCCCGCCGGCAACGTCTTTACATCGCCCGCCGGCGAAAAGACATAGACATTCTCATTGAAGAGATTCAGGTCACTCTTCAACAGGCTCATGAACTCCCTGTTATCCGAGAGGTCCTGCTGCCATTCCAGAATCTGGCGCAGCCAGTTCAGCTTCTCCTCCTCCTGCTCTGGTCCCGGTGTTTTTCCGTCCGAGGCTTCCTTATACTTCCAATGCGCAGCAATACCATATTCTGCCACCCGATGCATCTCAAACGTCCGGATCTGAATCTCAAACGGTGTTCCGTTCGGACCGATCAGCGTCGTATGAAGAGACTGATACATATTCGGCTTTGGCATGGCAATATAATCCTTGAAGCGTCCGGGAACCGGCGTATACATTTCATGAATCACACCGAGAGCCGCATAACAGTCCTTCACCGTTTCCACGATGATTCGGACCGCAAACAGATCATAGATCTGATCCAGCGTCTTATGCTGATTGACCATCTTCTTGTAAATACTGAAGAAATGCTTGGCCCTTCCGTATATCTGCGCCTCGATTCCGGCATCCTCGATCTGCTCCCTTACCTCCTCGACAATTTCCTCGACAAAGGCCTCTCGCTCGGACTTTTTCTGATTGATCTGATGCACCAGATCATAGTATGCCTCCGGTTCCAGATATTTCAGGGAAAGATCATCCAGCTCATTCTTGATCTTGGCAAGACCGAGTCTCTGCGCGATCGGAGAATAAATATCGATCGTCTCCCTGGCTTTTTCCAGCTGCTTCTCCGGTCTCATATACTGCAGCGTCCGCATATTGTGCAGTCGATCCGCCAGCTTGACCATAATGACACGAATATCCTTTGCCATGGCCAGGAACATTTTGCGCAGATTCTCCGCCTGCTCCTCCACCTTGTCCGCGGAATAGCTCAGCTGTCCCAGCTTTGTCACGCCATCTACGATCAGCGCCACCTCGTCGCCGAACTGCTCGGCGACCTGTTCCTTGGTAAGCACGGTATCCTCGACAACATCATGAAGCAGTCCTGCCGCGATGGATTCCTTATCAAGCTCAAGGTCCGCCAGAATAATTCCGACGCAGAGCGGATGAATAATATATGGCTCTCCGGATTTTCTTTTCTGATCCTTATGAGCATCCGACGCGATCTTGTATGCCTTCTCAATCATGGAAAGATCCGTAGACGGATGATATTTTCTCACACTCCGGACCAGTTCCTCATAGAGCTTTTCCGGTGACGAAAAATCCTCCATCGTCTTAAGGCTGGCGTCAACCTCAGCCACGTCCTTCCTCAATTTCTCATCTTCCCTGCGCAGCTTTTCTCTATCGATCGGGTTTTGTTTCTGCGTGTTCTCCATACGATGTTCTCCAGACCCGGCATACCGGAAATACAGGATATCACGCGCTCCGCGCATATCATCCTGCTGACAAAGGTGCTCGCGAAATCGGATATTCTATAGGCAGTGCCACTTACTATACCTGCCCGGGAAATTATTTTCCTTCATAAATAATAGCAGAATCGATGTCATACTTCGCCAGGCGCTCTCTTCCCTTCAGTCCTGCGAGCTCCATGACAAAGATCATCTTGACAACCTCGCCGCCAAGCCTCTCGACAAGGTGAGCAGCTGCCTCTATCGTTCCTCCTGTGGCAATCAGGTCATCGACGAGCACAACCTTCTGGCCCGGCTTGATCGAATCCTTATGAATCTCAATCGTCGCCTGCCCATACTCAAGATCATATGTCTCTGAAATCGTCTCCCGCGGAAGCTTGCCCTTCTTACGGATAAGCACAAACGGCTTGTGAAGATTGTATGCGATCGGCATACCGAAGATAAAGCCTCTGGATTCGGTACCGGCGATTACATCCACATCCAGTCCCTCCAGAAATTTCTGAAGCGTATCAATGGCGAGCTGCAGCCCTTCCGCATCGTCGAGGATGCTGGTGATATCTCTGAACATAATACCCGGCTCCGGAAAATCCGGAATTGTAGTTACATAATCTTTTAATTCTTTCATCCTGTTTTATCTCCTGTTTTTTCATCTGCGGGTGACCGTAAACCTCAGTATAGCATCAAATTTCCGTCCCCGCAATATTTTACCGGAAGCACGAATCGCTCCGTCACCGATAGGAAAGAATCCGAACCTGCAGACGATTTCTGCCCTGCCAGGTATCGATTTCCGGATAGTAGGTCACCGAGATTTCACGACCCGAGGTACGGCGGACAAACTCGTCAGCATCCCCGAAGAATACCGCGTCCATTCGGTGTCCGTTCCTGTCTGCAAGTATCATCTTACACACATTCCGATTTTTTCCAAATACTCTCGGCGACTGTATCCGCATACCGCTTTGTGCAAAAACGGGCCGCGTATTCCCTTTTCCGCAGGGCTCAAGCAGACGCATCTGATGAAGCAGATCCTCTCTTATATAGGAAACCGGCATGGCCACATCGATCACCGTCTTCGGCGTCAGCTCCTCAGGCGTAAGAGTACAGACCTCATTGATCCTTTTTCGGAATTCCTCTACCTTCTCCTCCAGAAGCGACACGCCTGCCGCCATGGGATGCCCTCCAAACGTTGTGAAGACATCCCGAATCTTACAGAGCTCGTCATACATGGAATAACTCTCAATCGAACGTCCCGAGCCCTTAACCTCTTTTTTCCCGGTCAGGACAAAGGATGGCCTGTAATAATGCTCCCGCAGCCTTCCTGCAATAATACCGGCAAGACTCTGATGACACTCCGGCAGATATACGACAAGGACCCTGTCCTTCTTCAGATCTGAGTTTTCCACCATGTCGAGCGCCTGCTCGAGTCCTTCCGCCGTCATGTCCTTCCGGCTGACATTCAGACTGACGAGATCAGCCGCCAGATCCCCCGCTTCCTTGGGGTCATCTGTCAGAAGCATCCGAAGAGCCCGCTCAGCGGTATCCAGCCTTCCGCTTGCGTTCAGGCATGGTCCGAGAACAAATCCGATGTGGTAGGTGCTGATCTCACTTTTTTCGATTCCGCACTGCTCCGCAAGCGCACAGAGTCCCGGATTTGTGGTCCGGTGCAGCCGCTTCAGGCCCTCGCGCACCAGAATCCGGTTTTCATCGATCAGATCCATCACGTCTCCGACGGTGGCGATTGCCGCGAATTCCAGAAGCTTTTCCTTTTCCCTCTCCCGGTCCGGAAGATCTGCGCGATCGTACATGTAACAAATCAGCTTAAATGCGACTCCTGCACCGCACAGGCCATCAAAGGGATACGAATCATCCGCGCGGTGCGGATTGATCACAGCTTCCGCCGGAGGAAGAAGATACTCCTTCTCTCCCTGTTCTGTCTCACGGAACGGGATGGCGTGATGGTCTGTGACTACCGCTCTCATTCCCAATTTCTGTGCCAGACGAATCTGCTCTGAGGCCGCGATGCCGTTATCACAGGTAACGATCAGATTGACCCCGTCGTCGTTCGCTTCCCGCACCAGATTCTCATTCAAACCATATCCGTTTCGGATGCGGTCCGGGATCTTCACGGATACATCGGCCCCAAGCTTTCTGAAACCTTTGAGTAAAATGCACGACGACATAATTCCGTCAATGTCATAATCCCCGATGATCCGAATCTTCTGTTTTCCACGAATTGCATCAAAAATGACACGGCTGCCCTTATCGATATCCTTCATCCTCGACGGATCATACAGATCAGAAAGCCCCCCGTCCAGATATTTTCTTATTTTATCATCTGTCGTTTCCGGATCGTCCTTTTCTGTGAACACGTCGCGGTTCCGGATCAGCCGCACAACAACCGGATCCAGATGAAGTCTTGCACCGATCCCGCCGAAATCCGCCCTTTTCGCGGCGACTACCCATCTCTCTTCCATTTTACGTTTCCTTTCGTTCCCATGCTATCTTGTCATTGTTCACGCACCATTCAAAAGGCATTACAGTACCTTTGTCCGAGCTTTACCGTTCACTGTTCGCGTATATATGGAAACAGGCACCCGTCACGGGTGCCTGTCATCAATCATACCTTCCTGTTTCTTCCCTTTTTCGGCTTAACGCTTGAAAGTTCGCTTCTGTCCTTTTTTACATGCTTTCTGCTGCCTGTCCCGGGAGCCTTCGCGGAACCATCTGACGCCGCCTTTTTTCCCTCCGCGGCATGTGCTGTATTCCCCTGCGCGGATGGTGCAAGATCATTCCTGCCGTTCCGGGTCTTCATCATAAACCAGAGTGGACCGGTGATAAAGATAGAGGAATACGCACCGGCTACCAGACCGACGATAATCGGAAGCGCAAACGAGCGCACGGAGCTGACGCCCATAATATACAGCACCACAATCGTGATGAGGGTCGTAATATTCGAATACAGGCTTCGTGTCAGCGTCTGTGTAATCGACGCGTTAACGATTTCCCGATAGCTGGTTCCTCTCATGATCGGAATATTCTCACGGACACGATCAAAGATGACGATTGTTGAGTTGATCGAATAACCGAGAATCGTGAGCATGACAGCGATGAAGGTACTTCCTACCGCAGCTCTTGTCCACACATAAAAGGCAACGACAACCAGAACATCATGGCACAGTGCAAGAACGGCACTGGACGCAAACCGGAAATCCCGGAAACGCACGAAGATATAGAAGAGCATGCAGATAACGGAAATAATAACCGCAAGTATCGCATTTCTCCTCATTTCTCCGGAGATCGTGGAGGAAATGTTCTCCGCTGTGATCTTCGACTCATCAATCGTACTGAAATTCTTAGCAAGCGAGTCATTCAGCTCCTGCCTTTTATCCGCGTCAAGCTCTGTCGTCTTGATCACGACCTGATTACTGCCGGAAATCTTCTGGAACTGAACATCGCTGTTGCCTGTCACCTTGGAAACAATGGGAGCCACCTCATTGTCAAGATCCGTCAGGCTCATATTCTTGCCGAAATCAACCGTTGTGGCAGTTCCGCCGATGAAATCCAGGCTGTAATTCATCGCCCGCTTACCTTTTGCACTGTATGCAATCATTCCGACCGGCACAGAGATCATAAGGATCAGACCGATGGCCATTGTAATCGCTCTCTTCTCGACGAAACGGAGATTTTTCTTGTGCGTCGTGGTGCCGTAAAAGCGCACATCCCGGACTCCGATACCGTAAAACGCATAGCTGAGCCATCTCGAAACCGCCAGAGCGGTGAACATGGACAGAATCGTTCCGATCGCCAGTGTCGTAGCGAATCCCCGGATCGTACCCGTTCCCATGATATAAAGTACTGCGGCAGCGATCAATGTGGTGATCTGCCCGTCAAAAATAGCGGAGAATGCCTTGTGAAAGCCTGCCTTCAGGGCCCGATAGAGGCTGACGCCGGTGGCAAGCTCCTCTCTCACTCGGATATAGATAATGACGTTTGCGTCCACGGCCATTCCGATTGTTAGAATCAGACCCGCGATACCGGGAAGCGTGAGTGTCAGATCGAAGGCATTCATGAATCCAAGATCCAGGAATGTGAAGATGATAAGAGCCCATGCCGCAGCCACTCCGGACATACGGAAGATGACGATCATGAAAAGCGCCACAAGAAGAAGGCCAATCGCACCGGCTGTGATGCTTGTCGTCAGTGCCTCCTGTCCCAGAGATGCGCCCACTACGTTTGAATAGATTTCCTTCAGTTCCAGGGACAGTGATCCGATACGAATGAAGGAAGCAAGCTTCTGTGCCTCCTCGAGAGAGGTCATTCCTGTGATCTGTGCTTTTCCGCCGCTGATCTCATTCTGCACCGTCGGCGAGCTGACGGTCTGACCGTCATAGATAATGGAGATCCTCTTGCCGATGTTCGCCGCAGTTGCTTTCTGGAACTTCTCTGATCCGGCGCCTGTCATCGTCAGTTCAACAAGGTACTCACGCGCGCCTGTGCTGGAGTTTGTCGTGGAAACGCCCTGTGCATCTGCGATATCCGTGCCCTCAAGTACGGTGTTCCCGCTCTCATCCTGAAATGTCAGGGAGCCCGGCGTTCCGAGTGCATCCAGAATCTCATTGGCGTTCGTAACGCCCGGGATCTCAACATTGATCCGGTTCAGTCCCTGCTGATATACGTTAGCCTCTGTGCTGTATGCGGTAACCCTCTGCTGAAGCTTATAGATGGTATCCGCCATGTCCTCCGCGGACGGATTGGCCTCCGTCGCTTCATACGTGATGCTGACGCCGCCGGAAAGATCCAGCCCGGTACGGATATTCTTCATTGCTCCCGTGTGATGGCTGCCCCAGCCGAAAATTACAGTATAGCCGAGAAGCACGGTAAGAACGGCAGTGATAAGCAGCACTGCTATGCTCTGTTTCTTTTTCATCTTATTCAACCTCTTGTTACAAATTTTTGATACATAAACGGACATGCCCTCTCAAATGGGGCAACAGAACGAGATAAAACACGCTGCGCGAGTTTTATCTCGCTATCGCGACGCTCGCCGCACACGAATACTTCGCATTCGGCTGCGGCTCACTGTTCGCGTAAATAAATAAGTACGCAAAGGTACTCTCGTCCCACAATCCGCCATGCGGCGTACATGGCACTGACACGGATACGTGTCCTCACAGTATTTACAGTGCTCCGTCAATCTTCATCTCGGTGTTGCCCTCGTCATCCGCAAGCGCCGCCTTGATCATCAGCGCACACTCCACTCTCTTCCGCTGAAGCTCACATCCGATCCGGTACACATCATTGATTCCGCCGGTGAAGTTGTAGGAATTCGCCGCACAACCGCCGGAGCAGTAGAACCTCGAAAAGCACGACGAGCACTCGGGCTTGGAATAGACATTCACCTTCTTGAATTCCTGTACGAGATCCGGGCGGGTGATTCCATCATCCACATTTCCCAGAATGAATTCCCGGTTTCCATCGAACTGATGGCAGGGATAGAGCTCGCCCCACGGGGAAACCGCCAGATACTCTCCGCCCGACCCACAGCCCGAAAGTCGCTTATACACGCAGGGTCCGCCGGAAAGATCAATCATGAAGTGGAAGAAATTGAAGCCTCTTCCTTCCTTCGCCCTCCGGATCATCTCCTTTGCGAGAATATCATACTGCTCGCAGATCTTCGGTATATCTTCCTCGCGAATCGCATAGTCCTCGGTCGGCGGAGCCACAACCGGCTCCATCGATATCTGCTTGAACCCCAGATCAGCAAGCGAAAGTACGTCAGCGGCAAAATCCAGATTATAATGCGTAAAGGTTCCTCTCACGTAGTATTTGTCCTGATGTCTTCTCTCGGCCCATTCCCGGAACTTCGGGATGATGAGATCATAGCTCCCCTTGCCGCCTCGGAAGGGGCGCATATAATCATGAACCGATTTTCTCCCGTCGACTGACATAACAACATTTCCCATCTCGCGGTCACAGAAATCCATGATTTCATCATTGACAAGGACACCATTGGTCGTCAGCGTGAACCGGAACTTCTTATTGCACTCTTTCTCCCTCGATCTGCCATATGCCACGAGATCCTTCACCACCTGCCAGTTCATAGTCGGTTCTCCGCCGAAGAAGTCCACCTCGAGGTTGTGCCGGTTCCCGGAATTGCGGATCAAAAAATCCAACGCCTTGCGTCCGACCTCATATGACATCAGGCCCCGCTTTCCGTGGTATTCGCCCTCATCTGCAAAGCAGTAGCGGCAGGCCAGGTTACAGTCGTGCGCGATCTGAAGGCACAGAGCCTTAACCACCGTCGGCCGTTCGGCAAAATGCTCAATAGCTCCCCTGTAGGAATCTTCTGAAAAAAGCATTCCCTGGCGCTTCAGCATATCGCATTCACTGATTGCCTCTGAAATGTCAGCCGTATCATAGCGGTCGGAAAGTTCCTCCTGAATCTCATCTGCGCTCTTTCCGTGATCCATCCCCTGAAGGACATCATAGGTAAGATCATCGATCACATGGACAGAACCGCTGTTCACATCCAGACAGATGTCGTAACCGTTGTTTTTATATAAATGAATCAAAAAATCCTCTCCTAACTTTCATCTGGTCTTACAAGAAGAAGGTGTTCCCGCTCCGGCTGGAACAGGAACACCTCATGACTGTACTTGTTCAGTTATGCAGCTCTTACTTTGCTGCGTGCTCGCAGGTCTGATTGCCTACGGTGCAGGATGTCTTGCACGCGGACTGGCAGGATGTCTGGCACTCACCGCATCCGCCGTCCTTGACTGAGTTCTGAAGATTTCTTGTATTTAGTGTTTTAATATGTTTCATATTACGCCTCCTCGTTGTTCTCATACCCTTTTCTGGTAATTCCTACTGATTATACCATAGCGTATACGGTTTTAAAAGTTTTTTTTCATGCCGGCAACACTTCGCAAAAGGCGGGCGTTACTGTTCACTCACAACTATGTACGGCAAGGATTTTACAGTCCTGTTGCCTTCGAAATCGCAAAAGTCTCTTACGCGCGCTTCGCGTGCGACGAGTCCTTCTGCGTTTTCGAAGAGCTTTTTTGCTTTGATACTGTATAGGCTTCCGTGTCACTTCGCTGCTTCGCAGTTTCCGCGCTACGGAACTCACGCTATATTGTATCACAAACCCTGCCGTTTCCGGTTCATCTTTTTTGCCCGTTGCAGCGCCCGAAGAAACAGGTGTTCACTCGCCACCATATACGGCAAAGATTTTACAGTCCTGTTGCTATTCGCAAACCGGCTGCAACAAACATGTATAAAGAAAACAACTCTTGATATGAAATATTTATTAAACTATAATCAAGTATTACTGTAGGATTGCGCGAGTGCGAAGCCCCAAGCAATCCGCACGCATATCGCATAATGCGGTAAGGCCAAAACGCCGCGTTAGCCAGACAAAGCCGGGGCCCTATATGGGCGTTTCCGGAGATGCAGGAGGAGCCATGAGTGAAATCAAGGAAGTTCAACAACTGGAAGATATTCTGAGTATGGAGGCTGATACTGAACCGGACCGGGATCTGGCAGAAGACGCTTCGATTACCCTGAAGAAGGGAGAAGGACGTACCCTGAAGAAAGGCGGTTTCTGGGTTTTTGACAATGAAATTGCCACCGTAACGGGAGATTTTTCAAATGGCGGCATCGTTTCCGTACGTGATTTTGACGGCTATTTTATGGGGTACGGCTTTATCAATACCCGGTCACGGATCCGGATCCGGATGCTGACGAGAGATAAGGACGAAAAGGTTACTCCCGCGCTTCTGAAGCGCAGAGTACAGGCGGCATGGAATTACCGAAAACAGGTGATTGATACCTCCAGCTGCCGGATCATCTTTGGAGATGCCGATGCTCTTCCCGGTATGACGATCGATAAATACGAGGACATTCTCGTTGTGGAATCTCTTGCGCTCGGCATCGACCGGCTCAAGGATCTTATCTTGAAGGCGCTGGTCGATGTTCTTGCTGAAGATGGAATACAGATTCGCGGCATCTTTGAGCGCAGCGACGCCAGGGTGCGAGAAAAAGAGGGGCTCCCCAGAGTCAAAGGCTTCCTTTCCGCTCCCTTTGACACAGACGTCCGCATTACGGAGAACGGTATCCGCTACATCGTGGACGTTCGCGACGGCCAGAAGACCGGATTCTTTCTGGATCAGAAGCTGAACCGGAAGGCCATCTGGCCCATCTGCCGGAACGCCGAGGTTCTCGACTGCTTTACACACACCGGCTCCTTCGGACTGAACGCGGCGTCTGCCGGAGCAAAGCATGTCATTTCGGTTGACGCGTCGGATACGGCTATCGAGCAGGCTCGAAAAAACGCGGCGATCAACGGCCTGACCGACCGGGTTGATTATCAGGTTGCCGATGTCTTCGATCTCCTCCCGGAACTCGAAAAGCAGAACAGACAATTTGATGTTGTGATTCTGGATCCGCCCGCATTCACAAAATCAAGGAATTCCATCAAGGCTGCCGCAAAGGGCTACCGCGAAATCAACCTCCGGGGAATGCGCCTGGTAAAGGACGGCGGATTCCTTGCGACCTGTTCCTGCTCCCACTTCATGGATCAGGAGCTCTTTGCCAGGACCATTGCCCAGGCGGCAAGAGACGCCCATGTCCGGCTTCGCCAGGTCGAGTTTCGCACCCAGGCTCCGGATCACCCGATCCTTTTTGCATCAGAAGACGACTCCTACTACCTGAAATTCTACATCTTCCAGGTTATCCGGGAATATTAAGGCACGGAATCACCGGGGATCGACATCGGACGGAACGCGGAGACCGGACACGTCCTGCTTTGTGCGCGCGCCCCTGTGCATCGAAAGAGGAGCTGTCCTGCAGATCACAGATCTCCGGACAGCTCTTCTTTCGTATGCGTATGATGTTCGATTCCCTCCTCCACCAGCATCTCTTCCTCCTCTGACTTCGGATGAAGAACATGGCAGTGCCGGTGCGTGTGATAGAACACCTGAAGTTCTTCAGCCTCATGCTCTTCGTTAAAAAAGATATGCCGGTCCGCCAGATGTTCCGCCAGTTCTTCATTGTGCGTTGCTATGATCATGGTTTTCCCCGCCTTTTTCAGCTTCAGAAGAAAAGCGATCAGCCACTCCTGTGTCGGACGGTCCAGACCGGCAAGCGGTTCATCCAGGACCAGAATCTCCGGATTCATGGAAAGAATGCAGGCGATCGCTACCTTCTTTTTCTCCCCGCCGCTCAAATGATAGGGCGCCCGGTCTCTCAGCTTATCAATATCCAGAAGCCGGATCACATCATCCACTCTCTGCTTTATCTGCTCCTCCTCCAGTCCCATCTGCAGCGGGCCGAACGCAATCTCTTCCTCCACATTCGAACAAAACAGCTGCACATCTGAGTTCTGAAATACAAAACCGATTTTCTGATGAAACCACTTTGCAAACTTGTTGTTTTTCAGACTCTCCTCGGAAATTTCTCTTCCCTCGAACAGATAACTGCCCTCATTTGCAAAAACCAGGCCGTTGATCAGCTTCAGCAGCGTAGATTTCCCGCTTCCGTTTGCGCCCTCCAGAATGATGGTCTCACCCTTCCGGATCTCAAGATTGATGTAGCGCAGCGCAATGTGATCGTCATATGCATAGCAGATATCCTTCAGCTGCAATATTGTGTCACTCATTTCTTTACCCTTCTATGTCATTCATACTGCTTTCTCCAGAAAATAATACAGCAACGTCACTGCAGCCATCAGCACAACATACAAGATATCCTTCCTGGCGAACAGCTTTTTCTTCATCGAGTAGTACTCTCCCTCGAATCCTCTGCACTGCATCGCCCCGTACATCTCCTCCGCCATCTCTCTCGAACGAAGAAAGACATTTCCGAGGACACCGGAAAGTGATGCGTTCTTGTCCCTGTTCCTTCCTACAGAACGCAGCTTCATTGCGGTCAGGATATTGACGCACATATCCCCGAGTATCACAATGTATTTCAGCGTAATATCAAACGTGAAGATAAAAACATTCGGCACATGAAACACTCTAAGTGCACCGGTCAGCCGATTCCAGGGAGTCGTGACCGACAGAAATGACAGGATGCTGACCGAGAGAAAAACCTTCAGGGAAACCGTCAGCATCGTCGACGGCTGCCCGAGAAAAACAGCCGGCAACAGAATCAGCATACTCAGCAGAGCTGCGGCCAATGCGCTCCGCAGAATCCTCCCGAGATGTTTCGCGGGAAGAATGCAATACCTTGCCAGGCAAATCGCCAGCATACAGTACAGAAAGAAGGCATTTGTGCACAGCGCCGTCAGAACGATAACGTACAGAATACCGATCATTTTCACTGCCGGGCTTGCCCCCTCTGGCCGGATTTTTCCATCCTCTCTGGCACTGGACAAAACTCCCATAAGCTTCAATATGGTCTTTGTGATAAAATTTTCCCGGTCCTTCGGCGGATCGTAAGCATCATCGGCGATTAACCAGTCGGGAATTCCGTTTTCCGCAGTTGTCATTTCATTGTATCCCTTTCAAAAGTATCATTACGGATTGCTCCACACTCCCTCTGCATTAAGGATCCGGCATACACACAGGGAGCGGCTTTCTTAGTTTCCTTTAACGGAAGTCTCTGAGATTTTCTGCTTTTGAAAATTCACTTTTTCTTTCATCGATGCCGCGATAATACGGAAAATGATGATCAACAGAAGCACACCGATGACCGCAGAGAGAATATATCCTGCCACTTCCGGAAGCCCTGCGATCGAATAGTCCGGCAGCAGCGCATTCAGAGAAAACCCCTTTGTCATTCCTTCCGGCGTATAGCCAAGCGCCTTCCCTTTGCTGACTACTGACGCAATCTCATCGGCGCCCCATTCCCCCCAGGCGGTTCCTGTAGCGAGAAGACCCAGCGGCACAGCACAGACCAAAGCTACCAGAAGGATTACCAGAGGTTTTACCCCTGACTTCCCGGCTTCCTGTTCCCGGGATGCATCCGGAAGAATTCCCGGCGAGGTGCGAAGCACATAGGCGAGCACCGCAACGGTAAAAATCACCTCGACAACGCCGGCAATGGTCAGATGTCCGAGCATCATAGCCGGGATCGCAATAGAAAGTCCATACGGACAATAAAGCGCCTGGCCGGACGCCGTGTGAAAGAGGGCGGGCTGAATACCAAACTCGACAGCCGCACAAAATGCAGCGGCATTGATTCCGATATATCCTCCGACTCCGGCAGCAACCAGCCTTCCCTTGTCCGTCTTTGTTCTCTTGCGGATCAGGCTGTAAATGCCGTATCCGAGATATGGCAGAACAAACGCCATATTAAAACAGTTCGCCCCGAACGCCAGAATACCTCCGTCTCCGAAGAGCAATGCCTGAATCAGCAGCGCAATGGTCACCGAGATGCAGGCGGCGTTTGGCCCGAGCAGCAGCGCAATCAGTGTTCCTCCCACTGCATGCCCCGTCGTTCCTCCGGGAAGCGGCACATTAAACATCATCGCAACAAAGGAAAATGCGGCAGCCACCCCCATCAGAGGCATCTTTGATTTCGGTATTTCAACCTTGATTTTCTTCACCGCGTGTACCCACACCGGAATCATCACTGCCGTCATCACCGCACAGGTCTGCGGGCTCAGATAATTTTCAGGAATATGCATGAAACAAACCCTACCTTTCACTTTATATGTCCAGTCGCATCTGCTAGTCACGTGCGCACATAAAAAGATGCCCGCACAGGTGGATGCGCGCGCCCATTGGCGCGCAAGGCCGACGAATGCCGACCTGTCTGGTCAATGCATATGATAGCGCGTTCACAGACAAAAAAGAAGCTGGGTAGGGGGTTATTTTTTCAGAAATTCCAGAACATTTTCAAAAGCACTCATGCAGGTGTCAATGATCTCCGCCAGATCGTAAGTACCGAAAGCCGCCGGGAAATTACTGGAAAACAGGATCTGTGCGGAAGGCGCGAACTCCTCGTCGCCGTTCCAGAACAGGAAACGAATCGACAGTCCGTCCAGAAATTCAAGCTCCCACGCCCGGTCCGCCCCATGGATATGCTCCGCGCCGATATATTCCATAATATCTTCGAATTCATCGAGATGAGTTCCAAACCGTTCTGCGAGCCTGCGCAAACAGCGCCTTTCAAACTGCCGGGCGTATACCTCACCGGATGGCAGTTCCCGAAATGCCATGAATTCTCCATTTTGCGGAAAAACCGTCGCATGAAGCAGGTATCTTCCGATCAGAACTCTGCCGGAAGGCAGCCCCTCGAAGCCGTAAGGGTCTACTCCGTCAGCCGGCTCGATCCTCAGCCCCGGGTGACTGACATAATATTCTTTTCCCATAAAGGAGATGCTGAAGCGCTCACAGATATAATCGAAAGGAAGTCCGAGCCTGTTTGCGATATGTGTCGGCTCCGTCGCTGCATATTTCGTCTGATAATGCGCGAAAAGCTCTTCCTCCGGGATCACCGACCCGTCTTCTGTGTCGAATGTATTCATTTTCATTTTCCCTCACTTAATAAACTGATCAATTGCCTTATTCAACTCCTCGATTTCCTTCATATCCCCGCTCTCAATAGCATCAACCATGCAATGCTCCAGATGATCCTTCAGGATCACCTTCCCCGTGCTGTTCAGTGCCGACTTTACCGCTGCGAGCTGAATCAGAACATCACTGCAGTCTCTGCCCTCTTCAACCATTCTCTTCACCATGCTGAGGTGACCGATCGCCCTGGAAAGGCGGTTGACTACCGCCTTCGTATTATGATGTGTATGCGTGTGTGTATGCTCATGCGTGTGTGTGATTTCTGTTCCATCCTCCAGCACATGGGTATGCCGGACATTTGACAGAATCGTTTTCTCCTTCTGTTCCGCCATTTTCCCTCCTTGAATCATTTTTCAAAGAAAAAAAGAGCCGACCGCGAAATCCTCTGGTTCCTGCGGCAGACCCGTTTTCTTCTTGTTACGCGTTTTCTTCCTTCCCATCGACGATTCCATTTGACAACACAAAAACGTCTTCCGGTTTCCCTTCCGTTATTTCAGCACACGAATACTTCGCATTCGGCTGCGGCTCATTGTTCGTGTAATTAAATCGTCAGGATGCTGCCAAGATCAATATCCTGGCACATCGTTCTGCGAAATTCCAGGTATTCTTCGTGATAGACCGCATTTCTTCTCGCTCTGACACGACGGATCAATGTGATCGTCAACGCCCAGAACAGAAGAAACGTCCATACAAACAACACCATGAACGGGGTGATGATATCGACATAGCCGGTCGCCGCATTTCCCGCGGCAATCGTTACCGCCGGAGTGGTGCTCTGCGTACTTCCGCCGACCGCACTGCTGTTCTCGGCTCCCGCAGGAGACGTATTCCCGGAAGATGATCCGGCCCCGGCTGATGCAGACGCCCCTGCGCCGGCGGTGCCGGAAACAGAGGATGCAGCCGGTGTTCGATTTTCCGAGGATGTCGCGGAATTCCGTACAACCGTTCTCGTTGTTCCTCCTCCCACCAGATCACGGCCTGCTGCAAATACACTCGTTGCGCATCCGAGCATGCTTAACGTAAGTGCAACAACGATTAATATTTTTGTAAACCTATTTTTGGCCCCTCTCATTACAATACTCCCTCTTTCCACAGTAAAACCAGTACTGAATCCCTTTTATTCTCTGGTTGTTTACGATTATATCACAGTTTTTACAGCAAAAAAAGCCTTTATTTCCAGGCTTTTTACTTTTACCGTCTTTCCTGTTACAGATAGTGTCCAATCCGGACAGATACCACTAGATCTTGTGTAACAACGTGTAAAATTCATTAACAAGTATGTAACAAAATTCCCGGGCTGAATTCGCCCGGGAATTGGTTTATGTAATATTTTATTAATATCTTGCTGCTCTTCAGCGATAAATTCGAATCAGCCGAAGGAATTTTACAATTCTTCCTCCCATCGGGAAACGGTACATCTCTTCCTCCGTCGTCTTGGAAATTACGACATAGGAGACGAGATAAACTACGATTGCTACAAGAATCGCTATGAGAAGTCCGATAAATGGCCTTCTCGTGAGACGGAACAGCAGGCGATAGATAACCCATGCCACTCCTCCCATGATCACAGAGGATGCCAGCGGTTCCAGATAAGTCTTCCGGATTTCATGCCTTGTCTGCAGATGCTTCTTCATGGAGAGGACGTTCAGGAAACAGCACACCAGGGAAAAGACAATGTTTGACAGCATCACCGCGTATATATCCAGTCTCGGGCTGACGAAGAGCATAATGGCAAGAGATCCCAGGTTTACGATGAGTGAAATTCCCGCATTGACAAGCGCCACATGCTGCTTGCCGATCGCCTGCAGTACGCCTCCCGTTACAATCGAAAAGGAATCCGTCACCACAAAAACAGAGCCTGCGAAGAGCAGTTTTTCTGCCAGTTCACTTGCAGACGGGAAGAGCACCCCCATAATTGATTTCGCAAGAACCGTGAGTCCGACCATGCACGGAATGCAGATGAACATTGTCAGCCGGAGGGTCTGATTCACCTGTCGATTCAGCTCGTCGAACTGACCCAGCGCATACTTTCCGGAAACCTCCGGCATCATCGCCGATGTGCTTGCGGAAGCCATTGCAAGCGGAATGGAAACAAGGGGAACGTAATAATTGCTGTATTCCCCGTAAGCGGCAGATATGGAGTCCGCCGACATTCCGTTGAATCCCTGAATGGCGGAATACAGATAACTGTCCGCATATGCGCTGCAGTTATAGATAAACGAGGTGAAGATGATCGGCGTGATCATCAAAAGCAGCATTTTCAGAATTTCCTGGTAGCTCTGTTCCTCCGACCGGCGATCGTGCGCCATTTTTCTCTGGAAATACCCTCTGTTTAACATATAGACAAAGATCATAAACAGTAGTCCGATCACGACGCCCGCGCCGGTTCCGATCGTTCCACCCATGGCTCCGTATATGGCAGCCCTGGAACCGCCCTCCGGTGCAAGATTTCGAATCAGAATCCACGCCGCCAGAATACTGACGATCGCATTCATAATCTGCTCCAGAATCTGTGAAACAGAGGTCGGTGTCATGGTCCGATGCGCCTGAAAATATCCTCTCAGCACACCCAGAATCGCCGACAGAAAGACCGTCGGCGCCAGCGCACGGAGGGCTGGAAGGGCATTCTGCTGGTTCTGCGGAAGCAGAATCGCACCGCCGAAAAAGCAGATCAGTGCTGTAATCCCTCCGACAATAACAGCATAGAGCATAGCTCCCTTGAAAACCTTGTGGGCTCCCCGATACTCCTTCCTGGCAAGCATTTCCGAAATGATCTTCGATGTTGCCATCGGTATGCTGTAAGAGGAAATCAGCAGAAGTATCGAATACAGATTGCTGGCATAGCCGTAATATCCGAGCCCGACCGAACCCAGAATACTGCCGAGCGGTCTTCGATACAAAAGCCCGATGACACGTGAAATAATTGACGCGATCATCAGGACAGAGGCATTTTTAACAAGTGAATTTGAATTTTTCCCTGACATGATATCCGTACTCCTGGTTGTATTTCCGGATTCCGGTCTCAGCCGATCCGTTTCCCATCAGGTCCCGGCAACATTCTCAATCTGCCAGTCGATGGGCTCTATTCCATTCTCTTCAAGGTACCGGTTGGTCTTCGAAAAAGGCCTGCTTCCAAAAAATCCCCGGTACGCCGACAAAGGGCTCGGGTGCGGAGACTTCAACACAAGATGCTTCGGATTATAAATCATCTCCGCCTTTCGCTGCGCCGGCCTGCCCCACAGGATAAACACCATCGGCCTGTCCTGATCAGCGAGAACACGGATCGCCGCATCCGTAAACTCCTCCCACCCGATGTTCCGGTGCGAATTTGCCTGGTGAGCCCGAACAGTCAGAACCGTGTTGAGCATCATCACGCCCTGTTTCGCCCACTTAACCAGATACCCGTTGTCCGGGATATAGCAGCCGAGATCGTCGTGAAGCTCCTGGTAGATGTTCACCAGCGACGGCGGAATCTCGATCCCCGGCTTCACGGAAAACGAAAGCCCGTGTGCCTGCCCCGGCTCATGATACGGGTCCTGTCCCAGAATCACGACCTTCACCTGATCCAGTGGCGTAAAATGGAATGCATTGAAAATATCCTCTGCAGGAGGATAAATCGTTCTCGTCCGGTACTCCTGATTTACCGTCCGAAACAATTTTCTATAATATGGCTTGGAAAATTCCGGCTTCATGGCAATTTCCCAGCTTCCGCTAAGCCCTGGCATTTATATCCTTCCTTTCGATACGTGTATAGAATACTCAGAAATATGTACGGATCCGTCTGTCCCGGCATATGCTAAGCCCGGTAGAACCGCCTGTTCTATACACAAAGCACTGACACTCGCCATCAGGCAAGTCTCACGGGTACTCCGCGCTCCTGCAAATACTTTTTGACCTGACGAATTTCAAGCTCCCGATAGTGAAACAGGGATGCGGCGAGCGCAGCATCTGCGCCGCCCACCGTCAGCGCCTCGTAGAAATCATCCAGAGTCCCTGCGCCGCCAGAAGCAATGACGGGAATCCCGACTTCCCGGGAAATTGCTCCGGTAAGGTCCAGGTCATAGCCGGCCTTCGTGCCGTCACAGTCCATGCTTGTGAGCAGGATTTCTCCGGCGCCCCGCCGTTCTGCTTCCGCGGCCCATTCCACGGCATCCAGTCCCACATCAACCCTTCCACCGTGCTTGTAAACCGTCCATCCATCTCCGTCAGACCTTTTTCTCGCGTCTATCGCTACGACGACGCACTGGCTTCCGAACTTCATGGCCGCCTCGCTGATCAGATCAGGGTTTTCAATTGCAGAAGAATTGATGGAGATTTTGTCCGCGCCCTCCCGAAGAAGCGCCTTGAAATCCTCCACCGTTCGAATGCCTCCGCCAACCGTAAATGGAATAAAAACATTTTCCGCGACCTTTCGCACCATATCCACCACGGTATTTCTGTGATCACTGGAAGCGGTAATATCCAGAAATACAACCTCGTCCGCTCCCTCTCTGTCATATGCCTTCGCTACCTCCACCGGGTCACCGGCATCCCTGAGATTTACAAAGTTCACGCCTTTGACAACCCGCCCGTTCTTGATATCCAGGCAGGGAATGATTCGTTTGGTAAACATAGGACGATTCCTCCTGTGAAAATCGATTAGGAAAGCTCTGCAAAATTCCTGAGAATCGCAAGGCCGGTATCCGAGCTTTTCTCCGGATGGAACTGCGTGGCAAACACATTTCCCTTCTCTACAGATGCGTGTATCGTCACGCCGTACTCTGTGGTTGCCGTAACAATGCCTTCGTCCGCAGCCTTCAGGTAATAGGAGTGTACAAAATAAACATAGGACTGTTCCGGGATTCCGCGAAACAGTCTGCCGGATCCGTTCTGCCGGATCAGATGAATCGAATTCCATCCCATGTGGGGGATTTTCAGATTCTCCCTCTCCGGAATTCGAAGAATCCTTCCCTTCAGAATTCCGAGTCCCTTCACCCCCGGCGACTCCTCGCTCTCTTCAAAGAGAAGCTGAAGACCGACACAGATTCCTAGAAACGGCTTGCCGCCGGAAGCAATTTCGCGAATGACCGGAACAAGACCGAACCTCTCCAGATTCTGCATACAGTCTCCAAAGTTCCCGACTCCCGGAAGTACCACCTTGTCCGCCTTCTGAAGCACTTCGGCATCTCTGGTCACCGTTACGTCCTCGCCGAGCGAGACGAACGCCTTCTCCACACTCCTGATATTTCCTGCATCATAATCAATTATCGCTATCATTCCTTGAATTCTCCATTCTCAGATGCTATGATGTTCTAATCTGTCTGCCGCAAGCAGGCCCTCACTGCCCCCGTGGCAACGCAGTCTCTTTTTACGCGAACCGTGAGCCGCAGCAAAATGCGAATCGTGTGCGGCGAGCGTCGCGATAGCGAGATAACACTCGCGCAGCGTGTTTTATCTCGTCCAGAACAATGTACATCGTAACTTATTTTTTTCATGAATACAAGTTTTTTACATGAATACAAGAGGTTTTCCTATGTCACCAAACACTACGTCAACCAATACGCAAACCCCACGGAGCCGCTCTCAGGACTCTCTGAAAATCCGCCATTCCCTGCTGCTTCTTCTGGCAGCACTCATCTGGGGAACTACCTTTGTGGCGCAGAGCATCGCCGTGCGGAGCATCTCGCCCTTTACCTACAATGTCTGCAGATTCTATGTGGGCGCCCTGGTACTCCTTCCGGTTGCGATTCTCGTTGGAAGAAAAGACCCTCTGGCTCCGAATTACGCCGATCTCCCGATTCCGGACATGCGTCCGAAGGATGCCCGGATTAGGGATGTACGGACCAGTGGTATTCTATGCGGCATTCTTCTTTTCCTCGCCGGAGGTCTGCAGCAGGCGGGAATCGAATATACCACTGCCGGCAAGAGCGGGTTCATCACTGCCCTTTATATCATCCTGGTACCGATCTTCGGTCTCTTTCTGCACAAGAAATGTCCGCCGCTGGTCTGGGTATCCGTAGCTCTTGCTGTTATCGGGTTCTATCTGCTCAGTGTAAAGGAAGGATTTACGGTTAATCGAGGGGATATCCTGACGCTCGCCTCTTCCTGCATGTTCGCCATGCACATCCTGACGGTGGATCACTTTATCCCGCGGGTAAACGGCATCCAGCTCTCCTGTATTCAATTTATCGTGGCCGGCACCCTGTCGCTGTTTCCGGCCTTCCTTCTGGAAACGCCCTCCGTTTCCTCCATTATCTCCTGCATCTGGCCCATTCTCTATGCGGGAATTCTTTCCTCCGGTGTCGCCTACACCCTCCAGATTGTAGGACAGCGCGGCCTGAATCCGACGCTTGCCTCCCTTCTGATGAGCCTGGAATCAGTCATTTCCGCCATATCCGGCTGGATCGTCCTCGGCGACTCCATGTCGTCAAAGGAGCTTTTCGGATGCGCACTCGTATTCACCGGAGTCATTCTAGCACAGCTGCCTTCCATCCGAATTCGGAAACGGAAGTAAAAAAACAATACCGGGTACCGATCTCCCTTTTCAGGGATCGATACCCGGTACTTCTTTGTACACACACGTCCATGCAATCCGCTAATTCTCTTCCGCGTCCTCCGGCTTCTCCAGACCCATTCTCTTCAGAACCATCTCATACCCGTCGCTCCCATAGATCAGTGCGCGGTTTACACGGCTGATCGTCGCTGTCGAAGCGCCGGTCTTTTTGGATATATCAAGATAGGTCTTCTTCTCTCGCAGCATTTTCGCAACTTCAAAGCGCTGTGAGAGAGAAAGGATCTCATTGATTGTGCACGCATCCTCAAAGAAGGTGTAACATTCGTCTAGTGTACGCAGCGTCAGAATCGCCTGGAACAGCTGATCCACCTCTTCCGTATGAATATCTTTGCTCATTTCCTCTGCTCCCAAAATTATTATGAAACTACAACTCCGATGTCGTCTCTGTCACTTCACAATTTTACAGTGACAAAGTGACCGCTTAGACCATGTTACCACTTTAATGTATCACAGTCAAGAACCCCTCGCGTCCCGAAGCTTGTAAATCCGGAAGCAGGTAGCTTATACAGTTTGTGGCACAAAGTATTGTATGAGTGTTTACAGAACCGTTACCTGAGCATTCACTCACTCCTCTTTCGAAAAATAAAGATCTGCCGCCTGAATGTCGCGATCCATCTGCTCCTTCAGCTCGTCGATGTCCGCAAATTTTTCCTCCGGCCTGCGGAAGGACAAAAGCTCAACTCTCGCCGTCTGGCCGTACAGATCCAGACTGCAGTCAAACAGATAGGTTTCCAGGCCGACTGCCGTTCCCCCGACAGTCGGCTTCATTCCGATATTTGAAATCCCCGGATACCATCGACCCGCCACATGAGTTCTGGAATAATACACCCCCCACGGAGGCGTCATCTTGACCGGTTCCGGAATCTGATTGATTGTGGGAAATCCGAGGGTATGTCCCAGATGTCTGCCATGAACGATCTCACCCGTAATGAAATATGGCTGCCCCATCAACTCGGCAATTTTCTCCATGTGCCCCAGCGCGAGTTCCTCCCGGATGTAACTGCTGCTGATCTCCTTGCCCTGGTATCTTTCCTTTGAAAGAACCTCGACCAGAAACCCGTACTTCTCTCCCATCTGCTTCATCACTTCAGAATTTCCCGCCCGGTCTTTCCCGAAATGAAAGTCTGTCCCCATGACAACCGCAGACACATGAAGTCTTTCCAGCAGAATTTCGCGGACAAAATCCTCCGGCTCCATGGCGCGGATTTTTTCGGTAAATCTGCATTCAAACAGAAGGTCCACATCCAGTTCTCTGAGGACCTCTTTTCGCTCCTCATTGGTCATCAGCATCTTCGGGCGGCGTGCCCCCATACATACCTGAGGCGAAACCTGAAAGGTAAAAACAGCTGTCCTCCAGCCGTGTTCTCGCGCAATTTCCTTCACCCGGGCGATCAGCTTCCTGTGACCCTTATGCACTCCGTCAAATTTTCCCAATGTTACGACACAAGGATCCGTACCGTTATATTCATCAAGCTCCTGTATGTATTCCAACGCTGAATCTCCTCATATAGTCTCTCTGCCTTCGTCGTCCGGATCAAAAAACATTCTGACCGGCTTCAATACCCCGCCCGGCGCATCCGATTCATAGATTCCGACAAAGACACCTGACGAGTCAAAAAGCTTCACCTGCCACTTTTTTGTTTCGAAATGTTCGATGCTCTTTCCGACCGGATACCCACCACTTGGGATCCGGTTTCCGTTATGCGCGAGGCGGTCCGCCTCCGAAAAAATACGAACTTCGGGCAAATCGAACAAACGATGGACCGGAATCAGGATATCACACAGCCTTCCTTCTCCCACCATACGTTCGATCTCAGACAAGCGGAGAGAATCCTCGATGCCGAATGCTCCCACGCGGGTACGCCTGAGGGCTTCCATACATCCTCCACACCCGAGCTTTTCACCAATATCATGGCAGAGCGTCCGAATATACGTGCCCTTTGAACAGGTGACACGAATCACCACTCTCGGAATCCGGCAGGACAGCAGCCGGATTTCATAGAAGTGAACCGGGCGCGCCTTCCTCTCCACCGTTTTTCCCTCTCGCGCAAGCTCATACAGCTTTTTACCGTTTACCTTCAACGCAGAATACATCGGAGGGACCTGCATCTGTATGCCCTCGAAGGATTTCAGGCACTCTTCCAGATCCGCCTCCCCGCATGTCACCTCGCGCTCGGACAGAACCGTCCCGCTGATATCCTGCGTGTCTGTATCCTTTCCGAGCAGAAGCACTGCCTCATATGTCTTCGTCTCCTCGGTCAAAAATTCGACCAGACCGGTCGCCTTTCCCACACACACCGGGAGAACACCCTCTGCGTCCGGATCCAGCGTGCCTGTGTGTCCGATTTTTCTCTGATGCAGGATTCCTCTGAGCTTCGCAACGACATCAAAGGAGGTATAGGCTTTCTCCTTGTATACGTTAATGACTCCGTTTTTCATCTTTCTCCCTGTTATGGCTTTCCCGGTGTCCCAGCCTAATCAATCAGACGAGTTCTTTTTCCAGATATAAGGTAAGATTGTTGACGACGTCGTAACAGGATCCCTGCATCGTAACGCCGGCCGCGCGCGCGTGTCCGCCGCCTCCGTACATCTGTGCAACGACGCTCACATCCACCTTGTCAACGGAGCGCAGGGAAACCTTCCATGTTCCGGTTTCCAGCTCGTACATAAAGATGGAGACCTCTACTCCCGCCGTATTTCTCATCTGGCTTACGATACCGTCCATATCCGCCGGCGTCGCATTGTAGAACTCCATATCTCTCCGTCGAATACAGGAGACGATCAGTTTGCCGTCAAACATCAGAAAGCTTTCCAGCAGTGCCCTGCCGAGAAGCTGATTCTGAATAAAGGTCTTCTGATAATAGGTGCTGTCCACAATTCTGCTGAACGGAATGCCTTTCTCCATCAGAGACGCCGCGATCTGCATCGTCCGGGGCGAAGTACAGGAATACTGGAACACTCCCGTGTCGTGAACAATCCCCATGTACAGCGCTTCCGCACACTTTTCTCCTATTTTGTCGGGTTCCAGAAAATTCCAGACGACCTCACAGGTGGAGCTGAGATCCGGATAATTAAACAGCCAGGTATAATGATCCCGGTTTGTTTTGTGGTGATCCAGACAAAGAATACGATCCGCGGTCTCAAGCAGCGATCCGGCCACGCCAATCCTGTCATGACTGCTGATATCCAGAAGAATCAGCAGATCATAATGCGTTGCGGAGCACACCTGTTTTGCCTTGTCCAGATCCTCGATCATATAGAAGGAATCCCGGGGTTTCTCCAGGTATACCTCTGCGTTGATCTCCGGAAAATTGTCCCGAAGATACCGATACATACCCATGCACGATCCGACACAGTCGCCATCAGGGTTGACGTGCCCCGCGATTGCGACCGTTTTTACATCCCTTAAAAATTCATCAATTTTCCTCTGCATGCTTTCCTCTTCGATCCTGTTCCATGACCTCATCAATCCGTTTGGACATCTGAACGCCATATTCAATAGATTCGTCGAGCTTGAAATGAAGTTCGGGCGTATTTCTCAAGTTCAGATTCACGGCGAGCATGTGGCGGATGAACCCGGAGGAGCTTTTCAGCCCTTCCATGGTATCCTCCTTCGCCTTCTCGTCACCGAGAACGCTGATCATTACCTTACAGGTCTTCAGATCTGTCGCAACGATTGCCTCCGTAACGGAAACAACCGGCGCGATCCGCGGATCCTTCACCTCATTGCGGATGATATTGCTCAGCTCTTCCTTTACCGATTCGTTAATTCTAATATTCTTGACACTGTTTTTTCTCAACGCGGCACCTCAACCATTGCATATGCCTCAACCTGGTCTCCTTCATTGACCTCATTGAAGCCGTCAAATACCAGACCGCACTCGTAGCCGGCCTTGACCTCCTTGACATCATCCTTGAAGCGTTTCAGGCTTCCGAGGTCTCCCTCGAAGATCTGCTTGCCGCCACGGCTGATGCGAACCTTGCAGCCTCTCTGTACCACTCCGTCCAGAACATAGCTTCCCGCGATGGTTCCCACTCCGGACGCCTTGAAGAGCTGACGTACCTCGGCATGACCGATGACCTTTTCCTCATAAATCGGCTCCAGCATTCCCTTCATGGCAGCTTCTATATCATCAATTGCCTGATAGATTACCTTGTACAGGCGAACGTCAACCTTTTCCTGATCCGCCAACGCCTTGGCATTCGCGTCCGGACGAACGTTGAATCCGATCACAATCGCATTGGATGCCGCGGCAAGCGTGACATCAGACTCATTGATCGCGCCGACGCCCGCATGGATGATCTTTACGATAACCTCATCATTGGAAAGCTTGAGCAGCGACTGGCGGATTGCCTCCACCGATCCCTGTACATCTGCCTTGATGACGAGCTCCAGCTCCTTGACCGAGCCGTCCTGGATCTGACTGAACAGATCATCCAGAGACATTCTGGACTTGGTCTCTTCCAGAAGCTGATTCTTGTGCTCTGCCGTAAAGGTGGCTGCAAAATTCTTCGCCTCTTTATCGGTTTCCATGGCTACCAGAGTTTCCCCTGCATCCGGAACGCCGTCAAGTCCCTGTACCTCTACCGGAGTGGACGGACCCGCCGTTTTCACCCGCTTGCCGTTCTCATCCGTCATGGCGCGAACCTTTCCGGAGCTTGCGCCGCAAGCAATGTAATCGCCGACATGAAGGGTTCCCTTCTGAACAAGGAGGTTTGCAACAGGTCCCTTGCCTTTATCCAGCTTTGCCTCCAGGACAAGTCCTCTCGCGAGACGGTCCGGATTTGCCTTCAGCTCCATGATGTCCGCCGTAAGCAGAATCGTCTCCAGAAGATCGTCAAGTCCTTTTCCAGTCTTTGCGGAAACCTCAACCATCTCCGTCTGACCGCCCCAGTCGCTTGCAATCAGCCCGTACTCTGTGAGCTCCTGCTTTACACGATCTACATTTGCGCCCGGCTTGTCGATCTTGTTTATCGCGACGATAATTTCTACACCGGCAGCCTTCGCGTGATTGATGGCCTCGATGGTCTGCGGCATAACGCCGTCATCCGCCGCTACGACAAGAACAGCGATATCGGTAGACTGCGCCCCGCGAAGCCGCATCGCCGTGAAGGCCTCATGACCCGGCGTATCCAGGAAAGTGATTTTCTTATTATTGATATTGACCACATATGCGCCGATGTTCTGTGTGATTCCTCCTGCTTCCTTGGAGGTTACATGCGCATGACGGATCGCGTCGAGAAGCGATGTCTTACCGTGATCGACATGACCCATTACACAGACTACCGGAGGACGGGAAACCATCTTGCTTTCATCTTCTTCATCCTCCTTGAGCATCTCGGCAATCACATCGACCTTTTCTTCCGGCTCACAGAGAATATCGTATGTCATCGCAATCTCTTCTGCCTTATCGTAATCGACCTCCTGATTTACGGTGTACATCTCACCCTTCATGAAGAGATCCTTTACGATAACCGAAGGCTGCATTTTCATCTTCTCCGCAAGCTCGCGGATGGTAACCTTCTCCGGAATCTTGATTTCTGTCACCTTTTCTTCTTTCTTGTCCTCTTTCTTATGCACCGGTCTCTGCAGCGCCTTTGGAATCAGATGCCGGTTGTTGCGCCCGCTGCCTCTGTCGCTGGTATACTTGTTCCCGCGAAGATCGCTCTTGTTCTTATCCTTATCCTTATTGTGACCTGCACCATCTCTCGACGGCTTCTTCAGCCCCATATCCATTGCCGCGCCCTGACCGGCCTTGTGATCGCCATGCTGGCCTCTGGAATGGCTCTGGAAGCGATTTCCTTCATCCGCATCCTTGCCTCCGAATCCCGGACGGCCGCCTCCGAATCCCGGACGGTTTCCACCAAAGCCCGGACGGCCTGCCCCGAATCCCGGTCGACTGTTGCGGTCCCCAAACGGTTTTCTTCCCTGTCCGTTTCCATTTCGATCGCCAAAACTTCTGCCCTGACCACTTCCATTCCGGTCGCCGTAGCTTCTGCCCTGACCATTGCCGTTCCGATCGCCGTAGCTTCTGCCCTGGCCGTTTCCGTTCCGGTCGCCGTAGCTTCTGCCCTGGCCGTTTCCGTTCCGGTCGCCGTAGCTTCTGCCCTGGCCGTTTCCGTTCCGGTCGCCGTAGCTTCTGCCCTGGCCGTTTCCGTTCCGGTCGCCGTAGCTTCTGCCCTGACCGCTTCCGTTCCGGTCGCCGTAGCTTCTGCCCTGGCCGTTTCCATTCCGGTCGCCGTAGCTTCTGCCCTGACCGCTTCCGTTCCGGTCGCCGTAGTTTCTGCCCTGGCTGCTTCCGTTCGAACGGCCTGTGGTCTCGCCCGCGGAGGCAGACGCTGCTCCGGCTGATGCTTTGTTCTGGGATGCCGCCTCTTTTTCTGCTGTTTCAACGGCAGATGTCTCCGTCCGAGCTTCCGCGCTCTTTCCTTCCACGGTCTTTGTCTCCGGTGCTTTGTCCGAGGAAGAGGTCTGTGTGGGAGCCGTCGCAGCAGACATATCTGTCTTCACCACTTCCTTCTGATCCGCCTTTTCTGCGGATGTCACGGCTGCGGATGTCACTGCTGCAGAAGTCTCCTCCGCAGCGATTGCCTTTGCCTCCTCCGTCACAGCCATGTTTTTAGCCGTGTTCTTCTTCGTTTCAGGCGCTGCTGCCTTCGGCGCTTCCTCAGTCCGGATCACCGGATGCGGTCTCGGAACCTTCACGATCGGTGTCCCCGCAGACGCACGGTTGCCGACTGGCCGTCCTCCGCGACTGCTTTCCTGAACAACACCGCGTCGGGATCCCTCCACACGTCCCGGAGCTGTATCGGATCTGCCCGCTTTTTCTCTTGTCTTTTTCTTTTTGTCCTTTTCCATGACCTGATGGAAGTTCTTTCCCTCTTTACTGGAGGCGTTCTGCGGGTGAAAAACAGCGATCAGACGCTTCTTCTTTTTTACCGGTTTGACTTCCTTTGATTCCTTCGCAGCGCTGTCTTCCCTGGAAGCCTTAGAGTCTTCCGTCTTCGCTGCCTTATCTATCTGGTTATTTACGATCTTTCCTTCATTTTCGTTATTATTCAATGTATCGATTACCTCTTTATTTAAAACCTGATCAATTTGTGATTACTGCTGTTCGTTCTCCGGCTCCAGCTGAGCTCGGATTTCCCGCGCAAGATTCGCGTCTGTGATTACAACCGAAGAGCGGTCCCCTTTTCCGATCAGGGCCCCGAGCTCCGATTTCGGAAGAAATACCGCAAAGGGAATGCTCCGATAATCTGCCATGTTGCGGAATTTTTTCTTTGTGTTGGCAGATGCATCCTCCGACACAATCACCAGCTCCGCACTTCCGGATCGGATCGCCTGCTCCGCAGCGAATTCCCCGGCGGCTACTTTTCCGGCTTTCATGGAGATACTGATCATAAATCGTGCCTTTCTACTGTCCAATCCGTTTCATCTCCTCCTCCAGCCTGTCATATACCTCGTCAGGAATGCTGCATCCCAGGGATCTCTCAATGCCCCGGTTTTTTCTTGCCTTCGCCAGACATCCGGGATCTGCACAGATATAAGCCCCTCTTCCGTTCTGACGCCCCGTCGGATCCAGATGAATCTCGCCCTCCGGCGTTTTCAGCACGCGTATCAGTTCTTTTTTCATTTTTTTTGAACGGCATCCGACACAGGTACGCATCGGTATTTTACGGGTTGTATTCAATGAGCGCCTCCCTTACGAAATTATGCCTCAGGTTCGCTGTCTGCCTCCGGCTCCGCAGCATCTTCCGGAGCTTCTTCTCCAGCTTCGCTCACATGCTCCGGCTCTGTGGTTTCATCTTCCGCATCCCCGGTCTCCGGTTTATCTGTATCTTCTGTATCTTCGCCGCTTGTTTCATGAGCAGTCGGATCCGACGATTCTGCGGAATCCTCCTCGGACTCCTCCTCGTCATATTCATACTCCTCGTCGTCCTCATCATCTTCCGCGTATTCGTCAAAGAGTCCTTCTTCACGCGCCTGGGTCTCGCTCTTGATATCAATCTTGAACTGCGTCAGATGCGCCGCGAGGCGAGCATTCTGTCCCTCCTTGCCAATGGCCAGGGAAAGCTGATAATCCGGAACAATGACAAGCGCCTGCTTCTCATCCGGATCCGCAAGCACGGAGATAACCTTCGCCGGTGAAAGCGCATTCTCAATCAGATATGCCTGATTCTCGTCCCAGTTGATGATATCGATCTTCTCTCCGTCCAATTCATCCACGATAGCGTTGACACGAGATCCGTTTACACCGACACATGCTCCGACTGCGTCCACGTTCGGCTCATTGCTGTAAACGGCAATCTTCGTACGCGATCCGGCTTCCCTTGCGATCGCCTTGATCTCGATCACACCGTCGCGGATTTCCGCGACCTCCTCCTCAAACAGCCGTTTTACCAGCTCCGGATGCGTACGGGATACGAGAATCTTCGGACCCTTGGGGGTGTCCCTGACTTCAAGCACATAAACCTTGACTCTTTCTGTCGGCTTGAACTTTTCTCCCTTAACCATCTCCTTGGCCTTCAGGATTGCATCAACCTTTCCGAGATTGATACTGACATCCCGTCCGATATATCGCTGAACGACACCTGTGACAACCTCATGCTCCTTCTCGAAGTATTCGTTGTACAGGGACTTTCTCTCCTCCTCGCGGATTTTCTGAAGAATGACATTCTTCGCATTCATCGTTGCAATTCGCCCGAAGCTCTTCGACTGAATCTCAACATTTACCGTGTCGCCGATCTGTGCCCTGGAATCTATCTTGAAGGCATCCTGCTGTCCGATCTCCGTCACCGGGTCCTCCACATGCTCAACCACCGTCTTTGCAGACAAAATGTGGTAATCACAGGTCTCCGGATCAATGGTGACTGTCACATTATCGGTTCGGTCATACTGATTCTTGTAGGCCTGCAGAAGTGACTGCTGAATGGCTTCCAGAAGAGTATCCTTGCTGATCCCCTTTTCCTTTTCGAGAGTATTCAGAGCTTCCAGTAACTCACTGTTCATTTTTTCATTATCCTCCTGGTCTTAAACCAACTAATCTGCTTCTGTTAAAAATCAAACGCCATGCGAATCAGGGCGATCTCCTTCTTGTGAAAGGTCATCGGCTGTTCCGTTTCTTCTTCCACGATACTCACCGTATCTTTGTCATAGGCGGTAAGTATCCCGGTAAATTCCTTTGCGTGATCAATGAGCTTAAATGTATGGATCTCAATTCGCTGCCCCATCGCGCGCTGATAGTCTCTTTCCTTCTTCAGCGGCCTTCCAAGCCCCGGAGAGCTGACCTCCAGAATATACGAGTCTTCGATAAAATCCTGCTCGTCCAGCTTCTCGCCGAATACGCGGCTGATCTCTTCGCAGTCATTCACTGTGATTCCGCCATCCTTATCCGCATATGCTCTCAGATACCAGCATCCGGCTTCTCGGACGTATTCCAGATCCACAAATTCGTAGTGCATCTCTTCCAGAATCGGAATCAGAATCGCTTCTGCCTTCTGCTCGATCGCTTCCGTCTTACTGCTCACGCAATCTCTCCTTTCACAAAATAGGAGTGGGCTCTGCTCGCCCACTCCTACCATAGTCAACTATTAACAAAAACAAAATACCACGAAAAGCGCATAAATGCAAGCGTTTCCGAACATTCTCCCTGTCTTCGCGGCCGATGCGTGCTACTGTTCACGCATCGGATCAGGTAAGGATTTTACCGCAGTCCTCTTCCTTGGCCTCGCCGACTCTGCCACATTCTCCTTTTTCCCGCCGGTCGTATGTTCAAAGGCCTCCGTAAACCGGAAAACCGATACCCCGAGCGGCGGCACCTTTATCTTGATAGAATCCTTTCGCTCGTCCTGCTCCACAGCACGGCTGAGCTTTACCCTCGGATTGGTTACACCGCTGCCGCCAAATGTCCCGTCGTCGCTGTTGAAAATTTCCTTGTACTTTCCCGGATAAGGTACTCCGACCATGAAATTGTCATACATAACGTTCGAGAAATTTGCGACAACCAGGAGGGTGTCTTTCTTATTCTCGGTCTTCCTTAGGAATACCAGAAGATTTCTCTCCCAGTCGAGGTTGCTGATCCACTCGAAGCCGTCCGCATCCTCGTCAAGCCGGTACAGGGCAGGCTGCTCTCTGTAGAACTTCAGCAGCGCTCTGCTGAAATTCCGCATATTCTTCTGCTCTTCATTCTCCAGCTCGCCCCACGCGACGCCCTCCGACGCGCTCTTCCTCGATTTCTGACCAAAATCCTGCCCCTGGCAGATCAGCTTCTTGCCCGGATGCATCATCAGGTACGCAAACGTCAGACGAAGGTTCGCCAGCTTCAGAGAATCATCCTTTCCCGGCATCATGCGAAGAAGGGATCTTCCATTCTCCAGAACATTGTGCGACAGGGCAAGCATGAATTTTTCCGTATACATGTAAACCATGCTGAACGTAAGGTCATCCTGGTGAGATCCGCGGAAGAGAGGATCCAGCTGGATATACTTCAGATAATCGTCCATGCAGCCATTGTTCCACTTCAGGCTGAATCCGAGTCCTTCCTCCCTGGTGTTTCCCGTTACTGCCGGATAACCGGTCGTCTCCTCTGCAATCGTAATCGCTCCGTGCCCGTTTGCCCGAATGTCGTTATTGAGATTCCGGAGAAACTCGATGTCCTCCAGGTTCTCATTGCCTCCGTACATATTGGCGATCCATTCCCCGTCGCGTCTCCCGTAGTTCAGATAGAGCATAGCAGACAGCTCCGGAAGCCGCAGCCCATCCGCGTGATATTCCGAAATCCAGAACATCGCGCTCGATTTCATGAAACTCTCGACCTCACCTCGCCCATAGTTGAAAATCAGGGCATTGTTGGAAGGGCATACTCCCTTCTTCGGGTCCATATGCTCATACAGGCAGGTCCCGTCAAAGGAAGCAAGACCGTCGTTCCCCCTTGCAAAATATCCCGGCACCCAGTCCAGAATCACACCGATTCCGTTCTGATGCAGCGTATCTACCAGATATTTGAAATCTGCAGGCGTTCCGTACCGGCTGGTCGGAGCAAAAAATCCACTCGTGACATATCCCATGGTCTCATCGTCCGGGTACTCCATGACCGGCATGAATTCCACGTGCGTGTAGCCCATATCCTTCAGATAACCGGCGAGATCCTCTGCGATATCCCGGTACAAGGCAGGCGCTTCTTCAACAATCTCCTCCCGCTCCTCTTCCTCTGGTTCTCCACTCTCCGGCTTCTTCCACGTTCCGATGTTGCATTCATAAACCGCCAGGGGCGAGCGCGACGGATCAAATGCCTCGCGCTCTGCCATCCACCTGCTGTCGTTCCAGTCATAACCGGTATCGGTGATCACCGACGCTGCCTCCGGAAGCTGCTGGCACCTGAATGCGAACGGATCTGCCTTCAGGTAGACAAGCCCCGCCTTCGCCTTGATCTCATATTTGTAAAAGCTTCCTGCCTTGATTCCCGGAACAAACAGCTCGAAAATTCCGCTCTCCAGGCGATTCATCTGAAGCCTTCGTCCATCCCACTGGTTAAAGTCACCGACAACAGATACACGAAGCGCATTGGGTGCCCAAACCGCGAAATAAACGCCCTCTGTGCCATTAATATTCATCAGATGCGCACCCATTTTCTCCGGTGCCCTGTCCCAGATGCCCTCCCGGAACCGAATCTCCTCTTTCTCTGTGATCTGACACGGGAAGGCATACGGGTCCTTATATTCTGAAACGGTCCCGTCCTCGTGCAGAATCACAAATGTGTAATCCGGAATTCTCTTTCGATCCAGCATGACCGCAAAATATCCCGCTTCGTCCTCCAGAACCATCGGAACGACATCCCCGGAAGCCATCTTCACGCTGACATTTTCCTCACCCGGAAAGAACGCTCGGATCAGGATGCCCCCCGGCACTACCTTCGGTCCCAGAACCTTCCTCGGGGAATCCTCCTCCGCGTACACTACAGCTTCGATCTCTGCCCAATCCATCAGGTCATAGATTCTGCTTTCCATACTTTCTTTCATGCTCATCTGGTATCCTCCTGAAAAAAAAAGCTTTCCCCCATCCTGCAAACGAGATAAAACAGGAACCAAAGCACTGTCCCTTCTGACAGAACTTTGGTTCCCATTATACATCATTTTATTCCGATGTCGCAACCGAGCTGCTGCTTCCTGCGGCGCTCTGATTTTGATCTGGTATGAGCTCCGGCTTCTTCTCGAGAATCTCCATAAACTCCTCACCGGTAATTGTCTCCCGCTCATAGAGATACTTGGCAAGCTCATGAAGCTTTGGCATATTGGCGGAAAGCAGTGCTTTGGCCTTGCTGTACGCGTCATGCACGATCTTTACAACCATCTGGTCGATCTTGCCCGATGTAGCTTCCGAACAGGCAAGGGAAGTATCCCCGCCCAAGTACTGATTTGTCACGGTTTCCATTGCAACCATTCCAAATTCATCGCTCATGCCGAACCGCGTCACCATGGCCCTCGCAAGCTTCGTCGCCTGTTCGATATCATTCGACGCTCCCGTTGTCACAGAATGGAAGATCAGTTCCTCCGCGACACGTCCGCCGGTAAGTGTGGCGATCCGGTTCACGATCTCCTCCTTGCTCATCAGGTTGTGCTCTCCCTCGTCCACCTGAAGAGTGTATCCGAGAGCTCCCGAAGTTCTGGGAATAATCGTGATCTTTGTGACAGGCGCGGAATGGCTTTGCAGAGCGGCTACAAGAGCGTGACCGGTCTCATGATAGGAGACAATCAGCTTTTCCTTCGTCGTCAGTACCTTGTTCTTCTTCTGGTATCCGGCAATTACGGTCTCAACGCTCTCCATCAGATCGTTCTGGGTGACAAACTTTCTTCCGTCACGAACCGCCCGGAGAGCCGCCTCATTGATCATATTAGCCAGCTCGGCTCCACTTGCACCGGAAGCGGTGCGCGCCACCGCATTAAAGTCTACATTATCGGAAATCCGGATGTCCTTTGCATGAAGCCTGAGAATTTCCTCTCTTCCCTTCAGATCCGGAAGCTCTACCGGAATTCTCCGGTCAAAACGGCCCGGACGCGTCAGAGCCGGATCCAGGGAATCCGGACGGTTGGTCGCCGCAAGGATAATGACACCCTTTCGTCCGTCAAATCCATCCATCTCCGCAAGCAGCTGGTTCAATGTCTGTTCACGCTCGTCGTTGCCGGAGAAGCCTCCGCCGTCACGTTTCTTTCCGATGGTATCAATCTCATCGATAAATACGATACACGGTGCTTTATCATTGGCCTGCTTAAAAAGATCACGGACCTTCGCCGCGCCCATTCCGACGAACATCTCTACAAATTCGGAACCCGAAATAGAGAAGAACGGAACATTCGCCTCGCCGGCGACGGCCTTCGCAAGGAGCGTCTTACCGGTTCCGGGAGGGCCTACCAGGAGAGCGCCCTTCGGCATCTTTGCGCCGATCTCGGTATATTTCTGCGGATTATGCAGGAAGTCCACGATCTCCTGCAACAGCTCCTTCGCCTCATCCTCACCGGCCACATCCTTGAACTTGATGCCCGTCTCGGACTGGATATATACCTTGGCGTTGCTCTTTCCAAAGCTCATGGCATCGCCCATGCCTCCGCCCATCCGCTTCGTCATGGAGGTCATCAGCCATCTTCCAAGGAAATAGAAAATCACAAGCGGCAGAACCCAGCTGAGAATAAAGCTTAATACCGGCGACATCTGCTGTTGAATCGGGCTCTCAAAATCCTTGATTCCCGCTGAGAGCAGACGGTCTACCAGCTTATAATCATCCATCATGCCGGTGCGGTACATATTGCCCGATTCATCCTTGAACGTGATTTCGTTGTCGGAAGAGTTCACCTCTACCTGGCTCACCTTCCCGTCCCCGAGCATCTCAATGAAGTTGCCGTATGTAGTATCCTGCACCTTGGCACTGTTGATCTGCGGGATCAGAAGGAAATTGAGAAGGAGCAGAACCAGCAGCACGATTGCATAATAAAACGCGATCGGCTTCCTATCGTTTTTTACCTCTTTCAAACCTTTTCACCTCCGATTCATAACTGATATCATATATGTCGGATCGTCCGCCCTTCTCCCCATTCTTTAGCAGCCGAGCTCCGTGGTGGCTAATCCGATATAGTTCAGTATCCTACACCGGCGGTCTCCTGTCAACCGCACTCAGATATATTTTATACAATTTTTATGATGTCGCTACCCGCCGGAAACATCAGAATCTGCGAATGGTATCCGTCTCCTCTTCCCCGACATTGTCGATGGCCACGATGGTGACATCGTACTCGATGGTATCGCTGACCTTAACGTGGCAGACGTCGCCGACCCTGTGACGCATAATCGCCTTTCCGAGGGGCGACTCCGGTGTGATACGTCCCTGCATGGAATCTGCCCGCACGGAGGTCACAAGCTTGTACGTCTCGGTCTCCTCCTCGTCGTCAAACTGCAGCGTGACCTTCTTGTTCAGCCCGACCTCGTCGCTTTTGGAACGGTCCTCGATCACAATCGCCGTCTCGATCATCTTCTCCAGGTAATGGATCCGGCTGTTGTTCTCCCGATTGGCCTTTCTTGCAGCATAGTACTCGAAATTCTCGCTGAGGTCTCCCTGCGCTCTCGCCTCCTGCACCTCCTTCAGGATTCTGGGCCGTTCCACCAGGGTCCGATGATCAATCTCCGCCTGCATCTTGTCGATATCGCTCTGTGTCAGTCTGTCATGCATGATTTCTTACCTTCTTTTCGTTTGATCTGTTTCGATCTTTTTCTGTCCCGGGAGAAGATATCTCCTCCCGGACCCGGACTCCCTTATTTCAGGAATGCGCGGTAAGCGTTATACGCCTCGTAAATATCCGCCTTACTTGTGATCTCCCAGGGCGCATGCATATTGAGTACGGCGACACCGAAATCAATAACCTCCATACCCAGATTTGCAAGAATATAAGCGATCGTTCCGCCGCCGCCCGCATCTACCTTTCCAAGCTCTGATGTCTGGTAGATAATATCATTCTCCTCCATCAGTTTTCTCAGAAAAGCAATGTATTCTGCATTGGCATCGTTGGAGCCGCTCTTACCGCGGGAACCGGTGTATTTGTTGAAAACCGGTCCTCTTCCGAGATATGCGCAGTTATTCTTGTCCATCACATCCGGATAGTCCGGATCAAATCCGGCGCTTACATCCGATGAGAGAACCTTTGTCTTCGTCAGCAGGCGGCGGAGAGCCAGCTCGCTGTAGCAGCCCTGCAGATTCATCACCTCCGCAAGGGTATTCTCATAAAAACGGGACTGGGTGCCGGTTGCCCCGACAGAGCCGATCTCCTCCTTGTCCGTCAGAAGGCAGACGCTTGTGAACTCCGGATTCTTCTCATCCATGATCGCGCGGAAGGAAGGATATGCGCACACCTTGTCATCCTGACCGTATCCCATGATCATGCTGCGGTCCAGACCATAATCCCTTGCCTGTCCTGCCGGAACCACCTCGATTTCAGCCGAGACGAAGTCATCCTCCTCCATATCGTACTTTTCCTTCAGCAGCTTCAGGATATTTGCCTTTACGGCAAACTTTTCGTCCTCATCCGCGGAAGACAGCGGTCTGCTGCCGACCAGGATATTCAGGTTCTCACCCTCGACAACCTCAGCGGCATTCTTTGTCATCTGCTTACCCGCGAGATGAATCAGAAGATCGCTGACTCCGAAAACCGGATCGTCCGCATCCTCGCCGATACATACACTCACGACAGAGCCGTCCTTTTTCGCAACCACTCCGTGAAGAGCCATCGGAAGCGCGGTCCACTGGTACTTCTTGATTCCGCCGTAATAATGGGTGTCGAGCATTGCCAGGTCGGTATCCTCATACAGCGGATGCTGCTTCAGATCCAGTCTTGGTGAGTCAATATGCGCGCCGAGAAGACGCAGTCCCTCTGTCATCGGTTTCTGTCCGATGCGGAAAATCAGCAGAGACTTTTTCATCATGTCCGTATATACTACTTCTCCAGGCTTTAAAGCTCTGCCCTCGGCGCAAGCCTCTTCCAGGGATTTCGCTCCGGCCTTTTTCAGCTCTTCCTCCATGCCTGCGACATTTTCTCTCTCTGTTTTATGTCCGGAAAGGAATCGTCTGTATTCCTCGCAGAAAGCATTCAGCTTCTGCTCATCGTCCTTTTCCCAGATTGTAAGTTTTTTTTCTTTCATTGCTGTTCTCCTTTTCGTTCAATACACCGATCATAACACAAAATCTGAAATTTGGAACCGGCAAAGTGCAAAGTCAGCACACATACCTAAATGACTAACTATGAAAATCCGGACGTGCATTTCGACCTCTGTGCAAAGTCAGCGCACATACATAAATGACTGCGGACCGAGCATGTTTATTTTTCCTCCTTTACGAAGCGTTCCGGCAGGATCGTCACCTTTGCATTTCCCGTAAGTCCATCCCGCTCACGGTAATCGAATACCACGGGAACCGGTTTGTCCCCAGGCGCCTTCAGGAACCGATTTTCCGGAGCCGCAAAGCCGCTGACAATCAGCGTTTCCGGAAGAAAAACATCCCCGTGAAGCATCCGCCGGTCTGGTTTTTCACCCATCTTTTCCCTGCAGCATCTGTGAAAAAGATCACGGTAGGGGGTGAGATCGCGCGCCCACTCCGGTCGGCTCCGGCTGTTCTCCCTCAAATACAGGTCCAGAACCAGAAGTTCCCGGTACAATTCCTCATGTTCCGGATCATAAGCCCTAGCGAAGCCGCGAAGCGCCTCAAACCGCTCCGGTCGGGACAGGTTGATCTCCGTGAGATGATGCATGCTATAATAGTCTGCCAGACTGCTGTACAAATGAAAAGGACTTCCGTCCCGTTCCGTAAGCACACGCATGGTACAGCTAAACTGCCAGCTGTTGTAATACACCTCGACCATTTCTTCGATTTCCTTCAGTCGCAGGACGTCATCGTAGCTCAGCCATTTCGTCCGGATCACCTCGTACGGCGCCCTCTTATGACATACGATGCCGAATTTTTCAGCATCTCTATAGAGGGCGGATCCCTTCAGCAATTTTAAAAATCCCATCTGGAGCTGCTGCGGCTGCATCCGGTAAACCTCATCAAACGACCGGCCAAAGCTCTCCAGATTTTCTTCCGGAAGTCCCGCGATCAGATCCAGGTGCTGGTGAATATTGCCTGCCGCATGAATTTCCGATACGATCTGCCGCAGGTGATCGATCTTCTGCGGACGGCGAATCGCGCAGAGCGTCGCCGGATTTGTGGACTGCACGCCGATCTCCAGCTGCACAAGCCCCGGTCTCATGCGCGAAAGCAGCCGGATTTCGTCCTCCGTCAGAAGTTCCGCCTCGATTTCAAAATGGAAATTTGTGATTCCATTGTCATGCTCCAGGATATATTGCCAGATCGCCGTCGCGTGTGCGTGATCACAATTAAATGTCCGATCCACAAACTTAACCTGCGGAACTCCCGCGTCCAGAAAGAATTGAAGCTCCCGCTTTACCTGTTCAAGGCTTCGGAAGCGGACCTTGTTCCCAATCGACGACAGGCAGTAGCTGCATTGGAAGGGACAGCCGCGGCTGCTCTCATAATAAATGATCCTGTGATCAAACGCGCGAAGAACCTCCTCGCCGGAAGGCTCGACGTCTCTGTAAAAAAAAGGGATCTCATCGAGATCCGGCATCTCCGAGGGGACGTTTCTATGGATTTCCCGCGTTTCTTCCTTCGAGACCGCGTTTTTCGCTGAAACATCCTTCCTGCCTGAACCATCCTTCCTGTCACTGCGGTATACGATTCCCCCGATCCCGCTGAATTCCGGCTCCGATCCGCTTCTTTCTGCCGACTCATAGGCGCTTACCAACCTCGTGAAGGTGATTTCTCCTTCTCCAACCATGACACCCCTGAGGTCCGGAAAATTCCGCAGTACCTGCGCCGCATCATAGCTGACCTCCGGACCGCCGAGCCAGAACTCCGCCCTCGGAAGTATCTGATGGAGATCGGCGAGCAGAGATCCAATATACGCCATATTCCACACATAGCAGGAAAATGCGATCACATCCGGATGCCTGCGGTAGAGATCCGCAAGGACACGGTCCGGCTGCTGGTTGATCGTATATTCCGCCAGTTCTATAACCGTCTCCGCACCTTTCTCTCCGAGCATCGCCCTGATTTTCGAGCGACATGATCCCGCATACGCCCCCTGGAGTCCCATGTCACTCGAATCTGCCGGCGCCCTGTATCCTTCCCGCTCACTCGAATCTGCTAATGCCCTTTGCCCTTCTCTGTCACAGATCCCCAAGGATTTTCGTCTCTTTTCGGCAAACGCCTTCAGGTCACGAATGGCGAGATTCGAATGTATGAATTTCGCATTGACCGCCACAAGTATTATTTTCACATGTTCTCCTCTCTCTCACCGCGGAAAAGCACGGATTTCTCCGTGCCCTCCCAAATGGCCCGATCATTGTCTCGTCGTGCGCCAATCCTTTACGCTCGGAATAACTTTCCGTCCCGCACCACCGCAAGATTTCCCACATTCAGATTCTTCCGGTACAGGTCCTCATCCTCTGCCATAAAAGTCATTTCCATCCCAAATGCATCCTCGAGCAGAACCGACACCGGGACGCCCACATTTTCCGGAAGCTCCTCACATCCGTAGTCAGCTTCCGAAATCCGAAGCACGCGGAAAATCTTCTCACTGTGAGTCAGATATTCACACGTTCTTTCCATGATCATCTGCATGTTCTTCAAATCCGTCCTCACATCGCCCGTTTCGAGAGAATGATTCGCACCCTCCGTGATATGCAAGGGGATCATCTTTTCCCGGCATCCCCGCTGCACAACTTCGGTATCGACCCAGGGATCGCATGTGCCATGGAAGGCGATTCCGGAGCCCTTCTCCATAAACGCAAAGGTTTCGGCGACAGGTGTGTAATAGACATGGCGCGCCTTCAGACCGTGATCCCCTGCGTAGGACGCCGCGACTGCGGTCCCGATGCTTTTGGACAGGAACACCAGCTCATCCGCTCTGTCCCATTCTATGCCCTTAAGTGTTTCCTCGGCCTGATTTCTCGCGTCTTCAAAGACACGATGCATCTTCTCTTCGTTTCCGATCAGATTCTTTTTCCCGGAAAGATCACGAAATGGCGCCTTCACGATCTCCATTCCCAGATTTTTCGCGATTCTGGAAGAATAATAGAGCAACGGTTTGTCACAATGATATCCGATTCCCGGAAAGATTACTGCCAGTTTCATTTCTTCCTCCTGAAAAAGCTGCCGCGCCGGATTTGCCAACGTGACAGCTTCTTTCCTGTAAATTTATGTTCAACTAAAATCAAAAGAGTTTTTCATTCTTGTCGTACTCGTATTTCTTTTCCTGTTCTTCTTCCTCTTCCTCCGGACTCTTTCCCCTGTGCATCAGCAGATTCACGAGAATACCAACGATAAGCGCCGTGGCGATGCTTGTGATCTGCACATACTTCAGGTCCAGTGTCAATCCGCCGATTCCGAGTACCAGGATCGCACTGACCACATAAAGGTTGCGGTTGTCATTCAGATCTACGGTCTGGATCATACGGAGACCGCTGACCGCGATGAAGCCATAGAGCGCGATGCAGATACCGCCGATGACACATACCGGAATCGTATTGACAAAGGCTACAAACGGAGAGAAAAACGAAAGTACAATTGCCATGCACGATGTAAGGATAATTGTCGAAATCGAAGCATCGCCGGAAATCGCGACGCATCCGATGGCCTCTCCATAACTGGTGTTCGGGCATCCGCCGAAGAAGGAACCGACAATGGTTCCCAGTCCGTCGCCCATCAGCGTCCGGTGAAGACCCGGGTTCCGGATCAGGTCTCTGCGAATGACCGATCCCAGATTTTCGTGGTCCGCGATATGCTCGGCGAATACAACGAGTGCCACCGGTCCGAACAGCAGAAGGACCTGAAGCACGCCGACGATTCCATTCATGGCGTCTGCACCGTTCTGAAAAATTCCAAGAAACGTAAAAGCCGGTATGCTGAAAAAGCTGCTGACAGAAAGCGTACGGAAATTATTGACGAGAGCCGAATAATCGACAATCTTCAGATACTCGATGCCGCTCACATAACCGATCAAAGTGAAGATCGATGCCAGAACATAGCCCACCAGGATTCCGATGATAAACGGAATCATGCGGACAGATCTGCCGCCCCGGACAGATACCACAATCGTTGTAAAAAAGGCACACAGCCCACAGAGGATTGCGATCAGGTTGTATTCTCCCGACGCGCTGCTCTGCAGGTTACTCACCGCGGAACCGCAAAGCGACAATCCGATCAGTGCAACGGTAGGTCCTATGATCACCGGAGGCATCAGGCGGTCCACCCATCCGGTTCCGACCTTCGCGATAATCAGTGCAATTACCACGTACACCAGCCCCGCAAAAACGGCGCCGAGAAAGATTCCGAGATATCCGAAGGTACAGGCCCCGATCAGCGGGTTGATAAAGGCAAAGGAGCTTCCCAGAAAGATCGGGCTCTTCTTCTGCGTGCAAAGTACATAGATCAATGTGCCCACACCGGCTCCGAACAATGCCGCAGGCTGACTCATCACAACCTCTGTTGCCCCCTTTGTCCCAAGGTTGACAAGCGTCGGAACCAGAAGTGTCGCTGCGATGATAGCGAGCAGCTGCTGAAACGCATAGATCACATTCTTTCGAAACGGCGGTTTCTCCTCAACATCATAAACCAGCTTCATGTGTTACCCTCCTCATTTGTTTCACTCTGATACGCAATTTGCGGTGCTGTCATAGAGCGACTTTTTACTTTTTCTTCTTCCGCGAGAACTCTTTCCGGTCTTTTCGGTTCTTCTCCACCTGCTCTTTCATGAAAGCAAGGCACTCCTCCGCGCTGCCGCGCTCAAAAGAGTCCTTCTTCAATCCCAGAGACATATCGTGACTGAGCTGAAGCACAATCATATGCTTCGTCACAATCACACCCTCGACACCAGCAAGTGGGATGGAATTTCTCGTATTGCTGACGATGGTGCGGATCTCATGATCGATTTCCACCCGCATAAACGGGTCACTCACATGGTACGTCCGGACGATGTTCTCCTTCTCGCGGCTGACCGCCTGCCGTTCTCTCACAAGAAACATCAGAAAGCCAAAGATACCGGTCACTCCAGGCACCATCCAGACCGCGTTCCCCGTCACAGCCGCAGCTCCGGCAAACACCAGGAACATCGCCAGTAGCGCCAGTAGCGGAACCCTGTATTTCCGGAGCCACCACGCGCCCATAGATTCCTCCACTTCCTTCGGCCCATATTGGTATTTGTTTACAAAATGCTTCAAGGGTTAACCTCATCTCTACTTGGAATTACAATTGTCCATGCACTCACTAATCAGATATAATACCATTTTGGATTCCATATGTACAGCACGAGATAAAACAAGCTGCGTGAGTTTTCTCTCGCTATCGCGAAGCTCGCTGCACACGAATCCTTCGCATTCGGCTGCAGCTCACCGTTCGCGTAAAAAAAAGCTGCCGCACGAAAAAATGCATCTCTGCATCTTCCCATGCGGCAGCCTCCTGTCTGGAGCATATGAGATTCGAACTCACGACCTCCACAATGCGAATGTGGCGCGCTCCCAACTGCGCTAATGCCCCTCTTTCAAGAACCAGTGTCTATATTAAACCTTCATCCCATAATTTTCAAGTGAATTTTTGGAATTTGCGGCAAAATTCACTGGATATTGCTCTGAATATTCTCCATCTGCCGCTCAATGTGCCGCCGCATATATTTCTCTGCGGACTCCTTGTCTTTGTCCTTAAGGCTTCTCCAAAGTTCATCGTGCTCCCGGATCAGCGTATTCCGGTTGCTTTCGTCCTTCAGATATTCGACACGGTAACGGTACATCTGCTCCCGGAGATTGCTGATGAGCTGAACCAGTCTCCGGTTGCCGGTCGCCTCATAGATGATGGCATGAAACTCCTCATCGGCCCGCGCAAGCTCCGTAACTCCGGCCTTCCCCAGAATTTTTTCAAAGTTGCGGCTCGCCTCATACAGACGATCCAGACCCTCGGGCGTGATCCGCTCCAGGGCCAGATCAACCGCCATTTCTTCGAGCCCAAGACGAACCTCCAGAACATCTCGAAGATCCTTCTCCGTGATTTTGGCCACCTGCGCGCCTCTTCTCGGAATATTGTATACCAGGCCTTCCAGCTCCAGCATCCGGATCGCCTCCCGAATCGGTGTTCGGCTGACTCCGAGCCGGTTGGCAAGCTGAATCTCCATCAGCCTCTCTCCGGGTTTCAGTTCTCCCCGGAGAATTCCCTTTCGAAGCGTCTGAAAAACGACATCCCGGAGAGGCATCCCCTCGTATTCACTCATCGTCTGTACCAGTTTATCTGTTGTCATCCATTGTCCTCCTGCATGCCGCCTGCTGCCGGATAGGGCCTTGTCAGGAATACATCCTTCGCCAATCCGTTCTCTTCCAGTTCGCTGTATGCCTGACGGGCATCTTCTTCCCTCCGGAAGATCCCGTATACGGTCGGTCCGCTCCCGCTCATTCTTGCGCCTTCCGCCCCGTTTTTTTTCATAATATGTATCAGTTCCGCAACAGCCGGATGACGCGGAATCGTAACAAGTTCCAGAACATTCCCCATCCGGCAGACAATTCCGTCAAGATCGCCTTCCCGAATCGCACGGACCTGCCCGTCCACATCCGGATGCGAATATCCGTTCAACCGATCCAGGTCATGGTACACCTGTCCCGTCGGAACGCTGTCCTCCGGTTTCGCAAGTACAAGATAGCAGTCCGGTATGGGCGGCAGCTTCGTGAGAACCTCTCCGATTCCCTCAGAAAGCGCCGTTCCTCCGATGATGCAGTATGGAATATCTGCACCGAGCTTCACCGCTCTGCGGCAGAGTTCCTCCTCCGACAGGCCGAGTCCGAACAGCTCGTTGATTCCCTTCATCGTACAGGCTGCGTCTGCGCTTCCTCCCGCAAGTCCCGCGGCGGATGGGATTCTTTTTTTCAGAAGAATGCTGACGCCGCGTCTGATTTGAAATTCCTGCATCAAAAGCTCTGCTGCCTTCCATACCAGATTTCTGCTGTCTGTCGGGACTCCTGCTGCATCGCATGTGAGCGCAATTCCTTCGGATTCCTTTTCTTGCAGAATCAGTGTATCACAGATATCCACCGTCTGCATTACCATCCGCACTAGGTGATAGCCGTCCGACCGCCTCCCGACGACGTCCAGGCTCAGGTTAATTTTAGCTCTTGCTTTTAATTCCATAACCGCTCCATCCTTTGTATCCATTTTCCAGCAAACACTCATACGATACTTTATGTTGTGAACTGTATAAGCTACGGATTGCTCCGTGCTTCGCACTTCGGCAAGCCGTCCTTCATTATACCTGTTGCTCCGAAATTGCTTGCAGGAACACGCCTTCAATTTTATAATCAAAAGCGCATGGTATTCAAACCATCAGCATAAAAACATTTAGCGGGGGTATTCTTATGCTTCGTTCACTAGTATCTATCGTATTTGCTGTTCTGTATCTGATTCTGACACTTCCCGTTCTCGGGATCATCGCTCTTATTCACAGGAAGAATCCCGAGAAGGCCGGACAGATTTCTCAGTCCATGGTCAGCTGGGCCTTTCGCGTTCTCTGTGTACTGGCAGGCATACGCATCACCGCCATCGGACAGGAAAATATTCCGGATGATCGGGGCGCCGTTTTCGTCGGCAATCACCGCAGCATCTACGATGTCATCATGACCTACCCGTTTATGAAAACCATGGGCGGCTATATCGCAAAGGACTCCATCGAAAAAGTCCCGATTCTGAATATCTGGATGCGCTACATCTACTGCTTCTTCCTGAACCGTACCGATCTGAAGCAGGGCATGCAGGTAATCCTCGATGCAATCGCCCAGGTCAGATCCGGAAAGTTTGTCTTCATCTTCCCGGAGGGCACTCGAAATAAGGCAGAGGCTGACACGCCTCTTCTCGAATTCCACGAAGGCAGTTTCCGTGTAGCCACAAAAACCGGCGCACCAATCATACCGGTATCGATCTGCAACTCCATCAACATCTTTGAACGGCATTTTCCGTGGTTAAAAGCCACCCATGTCATCATCGAATTCGGAACACCGATCGATCCCGCCTCTCTCTCGCGCGAGGAGAAGAAGCACGTCGGTGAATACACCCGAATGGTCATGACGCAGACCATTGAACGAAACAGCAGCCTTCTATAAGCGAACCAATCTTGGTTACTCATAGTTTCCTGATCCGAGACACTCATATTTATATAGTTTTCCGATCTGAGGCACTCATATATATAGTTTCCTGATCTGAAACACTCATATTTATTTCCTTATCACGCTAAAGATACCTTATTCACGGCAAAAAGTCCATGGAGTTCTTTATCAGCAAGAATCCCATGGACTTTTTTATCTCCGGAACGGCCACCGTTCTTATGGCTCAATATCCTCAAACACAACGGTTGAACCGTCTGTCTTCACCAGCTCATAGTCCTCCAACGAACGGACGGTGCGATCCATCCTCGGAACCCGGTATACGAGTCGGCAAAGCCAGATACTCGGGTTGTTCCTGGAATCAATATTGGTGGAGATATAGTCCGGCGCCGTCAGGAAATTCATCAGCAGACAGCTCGTAAGGATGTCCAGCAGGAGATTCATGAAAGACGAGCCGCTTCTGTGATTGAAATCCGAAATCTGTCCGCGAATATATTCGCTGCGCTGTTTCCGATACCACCTCAGAACTCTCACATCCATCGATTCAATGGCAAATACGCCCTCGTAGGCATCTACAACCTCACATACCTGATCCGATATCGCATTAAAGTTGTCGTCCTCTGTATGGATATTCAGAATGACCGGAACCCGGCCGTCAATCTCCTGAAGAGCCTCCTCCAGTGTCGGAATTTCCTCCTCCGAATCTCCCAGCTTCAGCTCTTTCAGCTCGTCAAGAACGCTGTTCTCCACGGATCCCTCTATGCCTGTCATCCGTTCCAGTCTTGTGTCCGCGAAAACGACCGGCACTCCGTCTCTGGTCAACCGGACATCGAGATCCAAGCCGTACCCGTGGTCGATGGCAGCTCGGATAGCCGCCATGCTGTTCTCCGGGATCTTGCCGTCCGCGCCCCGGAATCCTCTTCTGGCATAGTCATAGCGACGGATCTCACTGATATCCGGCTTGTTCCAGATTCTCGGTTTCACCGCAAACGTCCAGGCGGCAACTGCGCCGATGCAGACACCTGCCACCTTCTTAAATGTCTTTCCCATAACATCACCCTCCACACTTTCCATATCCGCTTTCTTCCGGCATCACCGGTTTTTAAATTCGCTATTTACTTGTTTAGTATAGCACAGGCACATCTAAAATCAAAGAAATACTGGCTGTTAAAAGTTTTGACCGTTAAAAGTTTTATTGAATTTTTTCTAATTTCTATTGACAAAGCGCATGGCATGCAGTATTATAATCATCGCTGGTTGAAAAACAGCCGTGTGTGATTAGCTCAGCTGGATAGAGCGTTTGGCTACGGACCAAAAGGCCGGGGGTTCGAATCCTCTATCACACGCTAAGAGAAAAAGAGTTTCCGAGTTCGGAAGCTCTTTTCTTTTTTATAACGTCTCGCGCATTCTCAATTTCTAATACCCCATACACGGAAAAAGAGCCTCCTCCCCGATGGAAGGCCGGCTCTTACAAGGCATCATTCATAACTTCTCTATTTCAAAGATTCCTCTCATATTCAAAGAATCCTCTCATACATCATAGTATGTGACGCTTCTGGTTTCTCCGAAAGCTTCTCCCACCTCTTTACGGTTCAGACGCTCTCCCACGATGATCATCACCTCTTTCCGGAAGGACGTCGGCTTGATCTCCGTGTTCTCCGCAGTCGCGTTTACCTCATACCACCCTTCTTCCTCTTTCCGTTCTTCTGCCCTCACGGAATCACATGCTTTCAAAGATTCCCCGGTTGCTTCCGCCTCCTCCGCTTCAGCCTCCTCCGGTGCATGGAAAAATCCCTTGACGCGGATGACTTTTCCATATTTATTCTCCTCTGTGAGCAGCGCATGCACGATTGCGCGAACCTCTGAGGCGGGTCGCGAAATATGATAATAAAAAAGCGTCTGAAAGCTACCATCTTCCGCGGCAGAAAGCTTTCTCATATCTCCGCTTCGGTAACCCGCCTTCAGAATCTTCTCCCATTCATCCTCTGTGAGCCGATCCCAGTCAGCAATCAGGATGTCTTCTTTCTGGAAGTTTCTGCTCAGTCTGTATCTTTCCGCTCCCTCCTTCAGAACAGCCAGAATCCGGGCGCAGAGATCCCCTGACGACTTTGCGGAGGGAAATCCGGGCAGTTCCTGCGCCCTGGACACGATGAGAAGGCCGGCATTTGCGGCTTCCGAGGCAAACAGATACTTCCAGGTATCATCTTTTTGATCCGGCATATGTGCATCCACCATGCAGAGGATATTGCCGAGCGCGTACCATCTGTCGATCGGGCTGTCGTTCAGAATGTTAAAAAAATCATCGGTATCGAAAACTCCCGACGGCTCCACAATTACTCTGTCATAGCCCAGCATTCCCATGGAAATCAGCTTCGTCCGGAAACGTCTGCGGTAGCAGTCCCAGTCTCCGGCCGTCACCATTTCCACATCACATTTCTCTCCCAGAGCCTCCGTCAGGAGAGCCCGGTCCACACTGATTGCCCCATAGTCATTCGCCAGAATACACACACGCTTCCCCTCGCGAAGGAATCTCTCCACATACCGGATGATAAACGTTGTCTTTCCCGACCCGAGAAGCCCCGTAATTAAATCAATTTTTACCTGCATCAGCTGTTCTCCTCAAGAGCGAGCGCAAGCCGATAGAAGACCGGATCCTCCAGAGCCTTTTCCCAACTCGTATACGGAGATATGATTCCGAAAACCTTGTCTCGGAGAATTCTGGTATCGTCCGACTGATATTCATTCGCGACGATCATACACTGACATTTCGGAAGAAGCTCACTGTTTTTCAAGAGCTTCTGCATTTTACGATTTGCAAGCACATTTGCCTCGGTCAGCAGAACCAGAGCCTTCAGCTTATTGAGCCGCTCTGTCATCTCCAGGCTGAGATTCGTTCCGATGTCAAGCACAATAAAATCGAAATCCTGTTTTTCCTCAAGCGTCCGGATCAGAACATCGAATTCGTTCAGTCCTATATGCATCGTCCCGAGTGACTTTTCAAACGGAAGCAGATACGAAACCACATCCGTCTTTATATTCTGCAAAATGGTCCAGTAGGTATCCTCATCCGGATGGATCAGTTTTTCCGCCAGCTCGGGAGAAGCGTAATTCTCCCCCGGCAGGTATACGGACAAGCTCTGCGTGTCGTCACATCCGATCAAGAGCACCTTCTGATCCAGCATTTTCAGTTTTCTGGCAAGCGCCACGCACACCAGGCTCTTGCCGCACCCTCCAATCGGCGAGTAAACAGCCACCACCTTGGTCTGCTTCGGAGCAGAAGCCTCCTCTTCTGAAGATAAGGCAGGATCCGCGACTTCTGTGGCCCACAAAGCCATATCTATCTTTTCAAAAATCTCTTCTCCCGGCATATATTCCACAAGAACGGTCACATTATCCGGGTACGTCTTTTTCATCTCAACTTCTGGTACAAGCAGATATATCTTTCTGATCGAATGCCCTGCAAACTGACTGCCATCTCCATAGGAAGCCTCGTCGATCAGCATCAGATCCGGATCCTGTTCCGTGGAGAAATACGCATCCACATATCCCGGATCTGTGATAACCTGAACCTCCGCATTCACAGAATATCGCCTGATGATGTCCTCCTCATATTGCTTCAGAAAACCGGAGGCGGTGTCAATTATGATCAGCTGCGGTTTTTTACCTTCCATACTCTCTGTCGTCCTCACTCTACATTAAACGTATAATCCGCAAAACGGATCACGGTACCCTCTCCGATCGGAATCTCCGTATTGGGAGCAATCTTCTGATCGTTGATAAACGTCCCGTTTTCACTGTTCATGTCACTGACATAATAATTGATGCCATTCCATCCGATGATCGCATGAACTGGGCTCACCGTGTCTACATCCGTAATCAGTCCGTCCGCCTCGCCCGGGTCCGTGCCAATGCGGAACTTTTCCTGTCTGATGATAAACGTGAGCGGATGCGGGGTATTAATGCTTTTCAACGTGAGACTCTCATTGTCGAGTTCCGCCGGAGATCTCTGATTCAACGCTGCCGAAAGGCTCTTCCAGTCACCGAAGTTCTGCTGTTTCTGGTATGCAATCTGTCTGCACACAAACGCACCTCCGTCCCGGTCAGATACCAGATCTTCAATAAGAGCGTACAGCCGCTTTACATAAATGCCGCTCTGTCTGGATTCCTCAGGGATCATCGCCGGAAGGCAAAGCAGATACACCTGATCCTCATCATCCAGATAAATACTGTCCGTGTCCCAGATGACATTTTCAAGAGAAATTTCCTCATGCTCTGTCAGAGCGCTCACTCTCTGCAGAAGCGCTTGTGCGATCCGTGTCACCTCGTTGAGATCCATATCCTGCGTGGCGTCTTCCAGCGTCCGGTATCGATCCGGGAAAAACGCCAGCTTGATTCTTTCATTATAATGAATCCAGAAGCATGGGAATAATCCGTATTCCGCACCCTGTTCATTGACAAAGGCAAGCGCCTTCGTATCGAGCAGTTCTTCTGAATTGATCAAAAAATCCCTCATACTACATCCTCTGTCTGTAAGATTTCAGCTGCTTTCCGCCCCTCCTCAGATGACAGCCAGAGTCATTGTACCGCAGTTCACAGAATTATACAACCTTCAGCGAAAACGCTCCGAAAACGGATCCGGAAGCACACGAATCCATGCGCTTCCTGTATTACGCCTTCCATTTTCAGATCGTCCCTATGATCCGCCTCAGATCTTCAACCGGAAGCTGCCCCGGCGCAGAGGCACCGCCCACGGTTCCAAAGGTCATCGCCGATCCTGTCAGCTTACCGCTTACCCGGCTGATCCTGCCCAGATCTCCCATTGCCATTGTTACGAGCGGACACGGCACCTGACGATTCTTCTCCTCGGTCATGCTCATGAGGCGGAGCACATCCTTTGGCTTCTTTGGCATGACCGCCACCTTCAGGATATCCGCTCCGGTTCTCTCCAACTTGTCAAAGATAAGGTCCAGCTCCGGTTTCTTCGGTGTTTTGCAAAAATTATGCCAGGATGCGATCACCGGCATTCCCAGTTCATGTACCCGTGAGACCAGGAGTTCCACATTGATCTCCGGATCCAGTCCCTCGATATCGACCAACGAAACCTCAGGTCGTCCCGCAGCGTATAGAATCATAGACTGGTATTTTTCCGCCGTCAGCATGCCCTTTCCGCCCTCTCTCTTCGAACGAATGGTAAACAGAATCGGAATATCCCCGAAAATATCCTGGAGTGACATCAGCACCTCTGTTACCTTTTCCAGATCATCGAGATCCTGGAAATAATCTGCGCGCCACTCCACAAGATCCGGCTTCTCCGCATCTATCTTCCGCGCCTGCGTCTCGATCTCCTCCTTGCTTTCCCCGGTAACGGAAACGCAGATTTTCGGAAGTCCCTCTCCAAGAATCACACCGTTTTTCAGGGAAACCGGTTTCTTTGCCGTCTTTGCAGGCTTCTTCGCGTTTGTCCGCTTTTCACGGTGCCACTCATAGAGCGACCGTTGCGGCTTTTCTTGTTCCTTCTCCGCGCTGTCGCGTGTCTTCACACCTTCTCCAGGTCCGGCACTGTTTTCCCCGGGCTCTGTACGATCTGTCTGCTTCTCCTCGTCAACGTGTTCTGCTGTCTCTTCATCCTCAGCCTTCCTGGAGATTGTATCTTCCGCAGAGTCTTTCACCACTTCCGATTGTACCCGGTTTTCCCCCTGCTGATCACCGTCGGCCAAATTTCCTCGCAGCGGATTCACCTCGACCAGATTCTCCTGCGCCGGATTTGTCTCGGCCAGATTCTCCTGCACCGGATTCGTCTCGGTCGGATTCTCCTGCACCGTATCCGCCTCTGCCTGTTTTTTCTTTTCTATGGAGTCTGTCGAGTCTGCCGAAATCTCCAGCGCCTTGCTCTTTCTTCCCGGGAAACCATTTCTTTTTCTTCGTCTTGCAAACCACATAACCCTAACCCCTTTCTATACGTAACAGTCTAAAACAGCCCGGAAAAATTCCGGGCTGCAACAATCACTCATGATTCAATTGATTTATCAGTGCTTCTGAAGGAAATCGGGAATCTGAATATCCTTCTTTGGTGTCTTCGGAGCTGTCGGTCTGGAAGTAGACGGTGCAACCGTCTGCTTCGGAATCGTAAAGCTCGGCATCGAATAAGAAGGTGCCTTTGCCGCAGATCCGCTTCTCCGATTCTGCGAGGATCCAAGAATCGTCGGCTCTGTCTTCTCAATCTTCTCTGCCTCTGCATCCTTTACATTCGCCACTCTGGCAGATGCGTCATCCAATCCGGTCGCGATCACCGTAATCTTGCACGCATCCGGCGTGGAATCGTCATACATTGCGCCAAAGATGATATTTGCCTCATCGCCGGCAAGGTTCTGTACATAGCTTGCCGCGTCATTCGCATCCATCAGACTGATATCACCGGAGATATTGATGATGACATTCGACGCGCCCTCAATCGTTGTCTCCAGCAGCGGCGACTGAACCGCCTCCTGAACAGCCTCAAGCGCCTTGTCGTCGCCCTTGGACGCACCGATTCCGATGTGGGCCATACCCTTGTCCTTCATTACGGTCTGCACATCTGCGAAATCGAGGTTGATCAGCGCAGGTACATTGATCAAATCTGTGATACCCTGAACCGCCTCCTGAAGAACCTCATCCGCTTTCTTCAGTGCCTCCGGCATGGTGGTACGTCGGTCTACGATCTCCAGAAGCTTATCATTCGGAATAACGATGAGCGTATCTACATTCTGCTTCAGTCTGTCGATTCCGGAGAGAGCATTTGTCATTCTCTGCTTTGCCTCAAAACGGAAAGGCTTCGTTACAACGCCGACGGTCAGGCAGCCCGCTTCCTTTGCGAGACCCGCTACCACAGGGGCCGCACCGGTACCGGTTCCGCCGCCCATACCACAGGTGACAAATACCATGTCCGCGCCCTCCACGAGCTTTTTGATCTCGTCCGCGCTCTCTTCCGCGGCCTTCTGGCCAACCTCAGGCTTTGCTCCTGCTCCGAGTCCCTTCGTGACCTTCTCACCGATCTGCAGAACGGTCGGTGCCTTGCAGAGCGTCAGAGCCTGCTTATCTGTATTGATTCCAACGAATTCCACCCCTCCGATGGACTCGTCTACCATTCTATTCACGGCGTTGTTGCCGGCACCTCCGACACCAATTACCACAATCTTCGCTGATGACTCAGCCTCGTTCGTCATAATCTCTAACAAAATGCTTCCTCCTTTATCTGACCAAAGGCCCGTTTTGTGAACCTCAGTCAATTATTTATCTTCCCTCATTCCTTATAATCAAAGAAAATAACACACTTCCTATAATATAATCTCCGTTGGAAATATTCAACACTTTTTCAAAAAATCATAAACCGCATAACCTCTCAATGTTACCGTTCTCGCAACACGAAAACGGCTAAGATTTTACAGCCAGTTTGCGAATGGCAACAGGACTGTAAAATCCTTGCCGTACATAGTT
>OMUU01000115.1 GCA_900314295.1 uncultured Lachnospiraceae bacterium
TAAAACTTTTAACAGCCAGTAATGCTCAGGCAAAGGTACTGTAAAATCTTAGCCGTTTTAGGTGGCGCGTGAACAGTAGCTTAAAAGGAACGGAAATTTCGCACAGATTGGCATTTGCGATGAAGTTCATATAGTGGTAAGATAAATTCCGTACGTGCTGCCGACGGGCAGTTTCGTACGGATTTTTCAACGAGATAAAAACACTTCGTGGACAACTGCAGAGTTCACGAAACCAGGAGGAAGCACTTATGGCACCAAAGAAAAAATACGGAGTCAACGAGCTCCGTGAAATGTTCCTTTCGTTTTTTGAATCGAAGGGCTGTCTGAGACTGAACAGTTTTTCGCTTGTTCCGCACAACGACAATTCCCTTCTGATCATCAATTCCGGCATGGCTCCGATGAAGCCGTGGTTCACCGGACAGGAGATTCCGCCGAGGAGAAGAGTCACCACCTGTCAGAAATGTATCCGCACCGGTGACCTGGAAAACGTCGGAAAAACTGCCCGCCACGGCACATACTTCGAGATGCTCGGAAACTTCTCCTTCGGAGATTATTTCAAGAAAGAGGCGATTCCGTGGGCATGGGAATTCCTGACAGAGGTAGTCGGACTTGACGCAGACCGGCTGTATCCTTCTGTTTATGTAGATGACGAAGAGTCCTACAATATCTGGCTCAATGACATGCACATCCCGGCCGAGAGAATCTACAAATTCGGCAAGGAGGACAACTTCTGGGAGCACGGCTCCGGTCCCTGCGGTCCCTGCACGGAAATCTACTACGACAGAGGCCCCGAATTTGGAAACGGCCCGGAGGATGTCATGGGCGGAGAAGGCGACCGTTACATGGAAGTATGGAACGTCGTATTCTCTCAGTTCAACAACGACGGTCACGGCAATTACACTGATCTCGTCCAGAAGAACATCGATACCGGTATGGGTCTTGAACGTCTCGCGGTTGCCGTACAGGGCGTCGGCTCTCTGTTCGATGTAGACACCGTAAAATCTCTCCGCGACCTCGTATGCACCCTTGCCGGCGGCATCGCCTACGAGCAGCCGGACACCCGTGACACTGACGTATCCGTCCGGATCTGCACAGATCATGCGAGAGCCATGACCTTCATGATCTCCGACGGCATCATGCCGTCCAATAACGGACGCGGATACGTTCTCCGCCGCATCATCCGCCGTGCCGTCCGCCACGGAAGAAAGCTTGGCATTGAAGGCTCCTTCCTGACCAAGCTCGCCGAGAACGTCATTGAGGGATCCAAGGACGGCTATCCCGAGCTGGAAGAGAAGAGAGACTTCATCCTGAACGTCATTCAGGCCGAAGAGGATAAATTCGAGAAAACCTATGAGCAGGGCATGGAGATTCTCCAGAATATGGAGGACGAGCTCGAGGCTTCCGGCAGGAAGGAGCTCTCCGGTGAGAATGCCTTCAAGCTTTACGACACATACGGATTCCCCATTGACAATACAAAGGAGATTCTGGAAGAGAAGGGTTATACCGTCGATGAGGCCGGCTTCGATGCCGCGATGAAGAAGCAGAAGGAAACCGCGCGCGAGGACCGCAAGAAATCCGGAAAATCCTCCACTTACATGGGCGCAGCCGCAACGATCTATGAAGAGATGGATCCCGCTGTCAACTCCGAATTCATCGGCTATGATAAGACACAGGCGGACAGCAGAATTGTGGCAATGGCAGCCTTTGCAGGCGAGGAAGAGGACAGCGATTCTGTTGTCGAAGCCCTCGCGGACGGACAGTCCGGCGCGATTATCACCTCTGAAACCCCGTTCTACGGAACGATGGGCGGACAGGTCGGCGACATCGGAACCATCGTTCTCGGTAATGACGACGCCGAAGGCGCTGCTCTCGGAAAGGGTGCAGCCGTCTTCCAGGTAACCGCGACAGAGCATGTGGCAGGCAACAAGATTGCCCACATCGGCAAGGTTGTAAAAGGCATGTTCAAGCTCGGCGACAACGTCACACTGAAAGTCGATGAAAAAGAGCGCATGGCGACCTGCCGCAACCACAGCGCGACGCACCTTCTCCAGAAGGCACTCCGCGAAGTGCTTGGCACCCACGTGGAGCAGGCCGGATCCTACCAGGATGCCGATCGTACCAGATTTGACTTCAGCCACTTCCAGGCAATGACCTCCGAAGAGCTGAAAGAGGTAGAAGATCTTGTAAACGAGAAGATCCAGGCAGGCCTACCGGTTAAGACAGAAATCATGAGCCTCGAGGATGCAAAGAAGAGCGGTGCCATGGCACTCTTCGGCGAAAAATACGGCGATGAGGTCCGTGTCGTACGCATGGGTGATTTCTCGACTGAGCTTTGCGGCGGCACGCATGTATCGAATACGCTGCAGATCGGACAGTTCAAGATCCTGTCCGAGAGCGGCGTAGCAGCCGGCGTACGCCGGATCGAAGCGCTGACCGGAGACAACGTGAGAAAATACTATGAGAAGCTGGAAGCACAGTTAAAAGACGCCGCTTCCCTTCTCAAGGCAACTCCGGATACCCTCGCGGATCACATCCGCAGACTTCAGGATGAGCTCAAGGCAGCACGCAGCGAGAATGAATCCCTGAAGGCAAAGGAAGCGCAGAGCGCTCTGGGTGATGTCACCGGCAACGCGAAGGATATCAACGGTGTAAAATTCGTCGCATCCGCGCTCAAAGATGTAGACCCGGATGAGCTCCGGAACCTGGGCGACAGCCTGAAGACGAAGCTCGGAGAAGGCAGTGTCATCCTTCTTCTGGCTGACAACGGCGGAAAGGTGAATCTGATGTGCATGGCAGATGAAACCGCTGTCGGAAAAGGCGCACACGCGGGCAATATCATCCGCTCCGCCGCAAAGATCCTCGGAGGAGGAGGCGGCGGCCGTCCGAATATGGCACAGGCCGGCGGAAAGGACGCATCGAAAATCAGCGACGCTATCGCGGATGCCGAGAACGTACTGAAGGGACAGATCCGGTAATCCGGAACTATATGATAGCACTGCGCTTACTACAATAATATCGTTCGCAGCAGATTCCTGGCAATATAAAGTGCGGCGGAAATCTGCTGCGAAAAATGAGTTCTTATTTTAAAAGCTCTCTCTGCCAGTTTAAAAACTCTCTGGCAGAGGGAGCTTCTTTGTTGTCATTTTGTTTCTTTTTTCTTCTCTGTGAAAAAAGCCACCTGGCCGATATACATAATTTCTTCCAGTGATCCGGAGGATTGCGTTATCCCTTTTGTGCGCGTATCAGATTTTTATAAAAATCGACACATCCGGGCAGACAGCTGTATCCGATGTTTTCGTTGATTCCATGCATGCCCTTCATCTGTTCCGGTCCGTAAATGACCGGTGCAAACCGTACGACATTGTCGCAGATCTCCTGATAGCAGCGGGCATCGGTGGCTCCTGTCATCACATAGGGGATTCCGGCCATACCGTCAAACGTTTGAGCAATCACATCCTGAAACATCCGAAAGGCCTCTCCATGAATGTCGATCGGGCGGGTATAGTCGTTCTTGTGCATGACAGACATGGACAAACCATATTTTTCCGCCCGCTTCTGAATAAGCGAGAGGCTTTCCTCCATCCCCTGGTGGGGAATGAAGCGAAGGTTGGCGGAAACGGAAGCCTCCTGCGGAATCACATTTACGGCATCCGATCCCGACTGCATGGTGAAAGCAATCGTTGTACGCAGCATAGCCGCTCCCTGCGCGGAGATCGATGGCATCACATGTGTCAGAAGCCCCTTAAAAAGCCATAGATTCTCAAAAAGATAGCGGAGACCGAAACCGGCATAAGGCCCAAGCGTCCGGAACATTGCGGCGACCTCCGGCAGCATCTTCACGCGGAAGGGATTATGCGTTTCCACATCATTCTCAAAAGCCGCAAGCCTGGCAATGGGAGAGCCCTTGGAAGGCGCGCTCGCGTGCCCGCCGCTTCCCTTTGCCGTAAATTTTACATCCGCCTTTCCCTTCTCAAAGACGCCGACCATGGCAAAATTACCTTTGATGCCTCCGATCGGATCGGTTATGATTCCGCCGCCCTCATCGCAGACCAGATATGGATGAACGCCTCTTCGCTTCAGTTCCTCCACAAGCTTCGGACAGCCGTCGCCTGCCCATTCCTCCGTGCAGGACGAAGAAAGCCATACATCCTGGTCAGGTGTAAAACCCTCGGCAAGCAGCTCCTCCACGGCCTGAAAAAATCCCATCACAGAGCATTTGGTATCAGAAGCGCCGCGCCCCCACACCTTCCCGTCCGCGATATCTCCCGAGAAGGGCGGATGAATCCAGTCCCCCTCTGCGGGAACGACATCCTGGTGACTCATCAGCACAATCGGCCTGTCATGCTTTTTCCCCTTCCAGTAAAAAAGAAGATTTCCGTCAATTTCTAACTTTTCAAGCTTCTCATGTACCAGCGGGAAAAGCTCCGCTAACAGCCTGTGGAATCCGAGAAATTTTTCCCGGTCGTGTGTTCCCTGATGAGACGTCGTATCATAGGCGACCATGCGGGAGAGCTTCCCGGCATATTCCAATGCGCGTTTTTCGTCCGGGTGCGGCGTGTAGTCCGCTGTCTTCCGCGGTACGAACAGCGTATGAATAAACGCGAGAAGCAGAAGAGCCGCCAGAACGAGAAGAATGGCAGCAATTACCAGAAAAAACAGTTTCATGTAGAAATCCTCCCTTCGGATGTTTTTCGCATTTTTTATGGTCTTTCCGGGTCCCCTTATGGCTTATAGGCATTTATATTTTCTTTGCGGTATTCCAGCCACGCCAGCAAAATGGAGAGAGCACCGGACGGCAGAATCATCATGCTGGTCTGTGCTGCCAGGGATGGGACCAGAACAAAGAGAACCGTCATGACAGCCAGCGGGATCATGGCGAGGCGAAGGTTCTTGCGGTAGTACTGCCAGGCCATGGCCCCAAACAGAGCCGGAACGACATTCTCGAAAGCAGGCGCCAGCGCCGGACTCTGCAGAACCGGCTGCAGAGGCTGCAGCAGCAGAACACCAAGCGCGAGAACCGCAATCGTCACCAGCGAGGACGTAGCGATCGAGAGTGTGGATATGATTTCATTCTCCGTTGTTCCGGCCTTTGTTCCCGCAATCTCGCGGGCGTTCATCGCACACGGAATTTTCATATTGATCAGATTCCCGGTGATAAACGCCAGATACCCGCCGCCGGCACCCAGCATCGGTGTATAGACCAGAAATTCCACGACGCTGGAAACTGTCCAGATCAATCCTACCGACAGAAAACCCTTTGCGGCGGCCGGAAGATCCGGCATCGCCTGGAAATAAATCCCGATCAGAAACGGAGCGCCTACGAGCAGAACCAGGGTAACTGCACTCGAAATTCTGCCGATTCGATGGGTTCCGATGTTATATTGCTCAACAGAAAAAGCACGGTCCTTCTCCGCAGAAGTCTTTTCCTGTACCGAAGTCTTTTTCAACGAATTTTCTCTATTTCTCTGTTTTCTCATACATTCTCCCTTCAGGCAATATCTTGTGCTGCACATGGCTTTCCGCACGATATATACTGTTTATGTCAAGTCACAGAAAAGAAACGGGCGCCAAAACCGATGGTTGTGCAATGCCGGCTATGGCTTCACGGGTACCTTTTTAATACAGGGAAAGCTGCTGAACAGCGAAGTCCCCTCAAATCCAAAGTCTTCTAATTATTCAATTTACCCGAGAAAAACAGCGGCTGCCATCCCGATCAGCATACTTCCGGCGACAGAAAAATTCTCCAGCCATCGCAGTCCTTTTTTCTCAGAGAAGAATGTAAAAAGCCCCATGGCAGCAGCGGATACCGCGGCAACAACCAGCGGCACAGGATCTCCCCGAAAGGTAAAGCTTCCCTTTCCGGATACAAGATCCCCGATATAGCTCCCGATGTAGGCGCTGACCAGTCCTACAAACATCGCCGTCATCGCGGAATCACCAAAACCAGATCCGTTCTTCTTCTGAGCGCCTTTTCTGCCAAGACGTCCGGTATAGCGCTTATTAAAGAAAATAGAGAGAATCATTCCCCACATGATGCAGACACTCATCAGAAGAGCAATCGTTGAAAAAGCCTTCGGCGTCATATGTGAGATGGACAGGCTTCCGATTCCCACCGCCTCCGAAGCGGCTTCCGCTACCTGCGTCTCGTAATGAAGCGCCCCGATGACAGACAGCCGCAGCCATGGCCAGGGAGTCCCCAAACTTCCCGAAAGCGCAATGACACCGAGCAGGATACCAACAGCGGGAAGAACCGTAAAGGTGGCACTGGACATAATGGCCCGTTTCAACACCTTTGGATCCATTCCCATAGCTTTTCCCGCCCGATACGATCGCACCAGAAAAACGACACACACGATCGCGACAAACAGAATGATCAGGCCGCAAACCATGTACATAAAAGGACTATTTAACTTTTGAAGCATCAATAGCACCACCTTTCATGAGATTTACTTTCTCTTTTCATGTCCCATAGGATTATTATGCTTCAATAAAAGCAAAATGGCAATTAATGTCTGCAAATATGTGATAGGCTCTGGAATTCGGATCTGCCTTTTCTTTTATGCAAAAAATGGTGAGGGGAGAGATATAATAAGGGTTGATAAAAACGAATATTTCGTTGCAATCAAAACCAGTCTGTAATATTGTGATCTTATGGTCTGATATCAACGCAATATACGTTTTATGGAAGTGCTTATAATGAGCTTTGTTTATAAATTTCAACCTTTTGCTTGCCGCCCTCAGTCCGGCATCACAATAAGTTTTCTAGCGAAAAGAGGTGATAATTCATGTTGAGTTTTCTGGCGCTTATTTTTTTCATCGTGATCCTGTTCCGACTTACAGTTTTCTTCTTTAAAATCGTGGGAAAGATTCTGGGAGGGATATTCAGCGTCATCGGATGGCTGGTCCTCGGCGGGCTGGCGGTAACGATCTTCGGCCTTGCGTTCTTTGTCCTGCCGATTGTACTGATCATCGGAGTCATTGCATTGATCGTCGCGGCGGTATCATAACGACTGCAAAAAATGCTTTTACATTGGATTTTTGCTAACCGCCTATGGGACGCAGAAGTGAAAGAGAGGAATGGAAAATGCATCTCAATTGGAAAAAAACAGCAATGCAATCTGGTAGATATACAGGCGGCCGGAATTCAGATTGCGTTATCCTCTGAGCTGAACCGGATCGAAAACCTGCAGGGTTTACTCATGAAACCAAGATAGTTCTTAAAAAGGAGATATAGCAATGAAGCTTGCAATAATCGGAACCGGAAAGATTGTACAGGAGGCTCTTTTTGCCATGGAACCTCTGCATGAGATAAAGGTCCGTGCAATCTTCGGCAGACCGCACAGCCGGGAAAAGGCGCAGAGCCTCGCAGACCAATATCATATACCGGAGGTATATACAGACTATGCGGAACTTCTAAAAAGTGCAGATGCAGACACGGTTTACATCGGGCTGATTAACAGCGTACATTACGCCTACGCAAAGGACGCTCTCCTCCGGGATAAAAACGTAATTCTGGAGAAACCCTTTGTGCTGAAAGGGCAGCAGGCAGAAGAGCTGCGGGATCTGGCCCGGGAGCGGCATTTAATTCTGCTGGAGGCAATCACCGTCCTTCACAGCGCCGTTTTTCAGAAAATGAAGGAGAGCCTTCCGGGGATTGGAACGCCAAAGCTCGTTCTCTGCAACTATTCCCAGTATTCTCACAGCTATGATGCCTACCGGAAGGGCGTGATCGCTCCCGTCTTTGATCCGGCACAGAGCGGCGGAGCGGTAAACGATCTAGGTGTCTATTGCATTCATTACTGCGTGGGCCTGTTTGGCATGCCTGAGCAGGTGAGTTATTTCCCGAACAAGGGCTACAACGGTGTGGACACCTCCGGTATATTAATCCTCTGTTATCCGGGATTCACCTGTATGTGCGCCGCCGCAAAGGATTCCGACAGTCCCTGTTTTATCAGCATACAGGGAGAAGAAGGCTGGATGCGCGCGGAGGGCAAGCCAAACGCAGCAGAGAAGCTGACGATTCAGGTTCTGGATGAGGAAAACCACTCCCTTCGCACAGACGCGTCCGGCGCCGCCGTGCGCAAATCCATTGCGAATGAGTATCTCACGCCCAAGATACACCACCGCATGACACAGGAGTTTGCAGATTTTGCGGATATCATAGACGGAAAGAAATATCCTGTTGCAGAGGAATTGCTGGCGGAAACCATTCGCGTGGTATACGTTCTCGAGCAGGCCGGAAATACAAGCACACTCGGACATACAGGCACAGATTAAAGAGAACCTCAATGTTTTTTTAACGGAGACCAGAATGAAATTATACTTTGCGCCGATGGAAGGTATAACCGGAAGAGTATACCGACAGGTACATCACCGGTTTTTCCCGGGAATCGATAAATATTATACCCCGTTTCTTTCCCTGACCGCGGATCTGAAGCTCAAGGGACGGGACAGGAAGGAACTGGATCCTTCCGAGAATCCGGGAATCTCTCTGGTTCCGCAGTTTCTCGGAAACGATCCGGCAGCTTTCCGAAAGGGAATCCGGTACGCAGCAGACCTCGGCTATTCCGAGATCAACATTAACCTCGGATGCCCCTCGAAGACTGTCACGACAAAGAAGAAAGGATCCGGACTGCTCGGAGAACCGGAGCTTTTGAACAACCTTCTGGACGGGGTATTCCCGGGAGCCGGATCGAACGACAACGACAGGATCTCAGACACAGCCGGGGGAATTAACATTTCGGTCAAGACCAGACTCGGAATCAGCGAGCCAGAGGAGATTTTTCCCCTTCTGGAGATATTCAACCGCTATCCCATTTCAGAGCTGACGATTCATCCGCGGGTGCGGGATGAGGGTTACAAGGGCAGGGTGCATCTCGATTATTTTACAGAATGTCTTCGCCGGTCGGCAAATCCGGTCTGCTACAACGGAGATATCCGGACAGTGAGCGATTATGAGCATATCATCGGGAGATTTCCAGGCATTCATGCTGTAATGATCGGGCGCGGGCTTGTCGGAAATCCGGCTCTTGTCCGCGAAATCCGCGGAGGAGAACCGCTTATGATCGAGGAGCTGAAAGACTTTCATGACTCTCTGCTGAACGCCTTTATGGACGCCTTTCAGGGCGATGAATACGTGTCCATTCGCCATATGCTGGAACTGTGGCCATATATGAAGGAACATTTTCCAGAGTCCGACCGTCTGATTCATAAGGTTTTCAAGACCAAAAGGCTTTCGGATTACCGGACAGCCGTGAACAGGATTTTCACAACGCAGTTTCAAAGCTGATTGGTTCACGCACCACGGAATCGGCTGTTACGGTTCACTCGCAACTATGTACAGCTAAGATTTTACATTACCTTTGCGAAAACAGCTTGCATTTTTAAATATTTCTCACTAAAATAAATCTATATCAACAGACAGGGAGTAGCCTGCAGTTCAACTGTGACCGGTTCCGTCAGCACGGGATATCCCCGAGACCGGTCTTAGAAATGTATCAATATCCGACCTGATCTTATCGAATCGCATAAATCCTATATGTGGCAAATCGTATGCGTCAGAAACCGCATGTGTCAGACATATATAAGACATTTATAAACGGCCCGGATCCTATACATCATCGAATGGCGAGACTTCTGTTGCAGCTTTTTGCTGCACAGAAGTCCCGCCATTTTTTATGCGTGTTTTATCTCGTTGTCTGCAAATTTCAGAAAGGAGCTTTTTATTATGCAGGGAATTGCTGACTTATTCTCCAACGCGGGGAACATCACATGGCAGATGATCGTCATGTGGATCATCGGAGGTGTCCTGATCTATCTGGGCATCGTTAAAAAAATGGAACCCTCTTTACTTGTGCCGATGGGCTTCGGCGCGGTTCTGGTCAATCTCCCGATGTCGGGTGCTGTCACGCAGAAGATTAACGGGGTGATTACAGAAGGTCCTCTGGATACGCTCTTCAACGCAGGGATTTCCAACGAGATTTTTCTCCTTCTTCTCTTCATCGGCATCGGAGCAATGATTGACTTCACGCCGCTGCTGGCAAATCCGCTCATGATGCTTTTCGGAGGAGCCGCTCAGTTTGGCATCTTTTTTACGCTGAGTCTTGCGACCCTTTTGGGCTTCAGCCTCCAGGATGCCGCATCCGTCGGTATCATCGGTGCGGCAGACGGACCGACCTCCATCTTTGTCGCCAATTACTTCCATTCCAGGTACCTCGGCGCCATCATTGTCGCGGCCTACTCCTACATGGCGCTTGTGCCGATCATTCAGCCGCCGGTTATCCGTGCGGTGACGACAAAGAAAGAACGAGCCATACACATGTCCTACAGTCCGCACAGCGTGTCCAAGCCGGTGAAAATTTTGTTCCCGATCTGCATCACCATCATCGCGGGAATCGTCGCGCCGCGTTCTGTCGCTCTGGTTGGTTTTCTGATGTTCGGAAATCTCGTCCGTGAGTGCGGCGTCCTGGACTCACTCTCTGATACGGCCCAGCACTCTCTGGCTAACATCATTACCCTGATGCTCGGCATCACCGTCGCATCGCAGATGCGCGCAGACGACTTTCTGAATGTCCGGACGCTGCTGATCCTCCTTCTGGGACTGGTCGCATTCGTTTTTGACACCGTCGGCGGCGTTCTTTTTGCAAAGCTGCTGAACCTGTTCCTCCCGAAGGATAAAAAGGTCAACCCGATGATCGGAGCCTGCGGAATCTCCGCATTTCCGATGTCCGCCAGAGTCATCACACAGATGGGAATCAAGGAGGATCCTTCAAATGTTCTGATCATGCAGGCAACCGGCGTCAATGTCTCCGGCCAGATCGCCTCCGTTATCGCGGGCGGTCTGATCCTGAGCCTCATTCCGCTGATATAACCGCAACTGCGTTTTTCTGCTAACGAACCACTTCTCTGAGATTCCCCGGGAGGTTTGCCCTTCCACATAAAAAATCTCTAAGATAGTATGGTTTCTCTGTGAGTATATAAATTTCTGATTACGGAGGTAGAAAATGAATACATTTCTTCAATCACTGAAGGTTATGGGGCTTGGAATGCTCGGAATCTTTATCGTCACCATTGTGCTGATCGCTATCATGATGCTTCTCACAAAGCTCTTCCCCGCAAAAGGGAAAAGCCCGGAAACCACCGGAAATCCCGCTTCCGAAAAACAGGGGCAGAGCGATCATCCGTCGAACGAGGTTTCCAGATAAAATCATCGATTCTGCATAACTTTCCCCGGGAGGCAGTCCTATTGCCGTCCCCTCCGAAAGCAGACAAAACTGTCGCACACTTTTCGTATGCCCCAGTCCTGTCTGCTTTTTTCGCGCCTTCTTTTTTCCGGAAATCCTCTGGCTTTATGTTGCAACGAGATAAAACACGCTGCACGAGTTTTATCTCGCTATCGCGACGCTCGCCGCACACGAATACTTCGCATTCGG
>OMUU01000086.1 GCA_900314295.1 uncultured Lachnospiraceae bacterium
CATAGAGAATAAAAACACCCCCGGACTGCAATATAAGAAATTATTATATTGCAGTATTCCGCAGCGGTTGCCGATCATGATGGCGGAATGTAAGTATGTGAATACACCTGTTCCATGACCCGGCGTTTATCCTCAAGACTCGGATGTACATACATCAGCATGGTGATATTTACGCTCGCGTGTCCCAGTATCATGCTGACGGTCTTCGGGTCGGCCCCGTCTCGAATACAGGAAGTAGCAAAGGTGTGGCGCAGGGTATGAAAATTTCTGGGTGTAATATTCAGCTTGATCAGCAGATTCCGAAATCTCTTGCTGCAAGAAGAGGGTTCCATACATTTGGATTTCCCTGTGAGCAGAAAATTATCAGAAGATTGCTGCTGTTTTCTTAATACGTCCACAATTTTCTCAGGCAGTGGAATCGACCGGATGGAGTTTCTTGTCTTTGGAGGTGCTATGACCAGGCGGGTTTTATGCCGATCACTCGAGTCCGGATTCGGAAGCCTTCCGAGAGATTTCGTAATTCGCAGGATTCCTGCTTCGAGATCCAGATCGTCCCACGTAAGAGCGCAGAGCTCTCCAATTCGAATTCCCGTCACCAGCGCGAGAAGGACCCCAGTGTGATAGGGTGTGCGATGCTTTGTCAAATATTGCATCATCGTGTCTGTTTCCTCTCGGCTGAATATACTGATTTCCGGCTGATGCGAAGGTATATGCATCAGATCATGGATATTTTTCACACAGTAATGGTTGTATTCCGCATATTTTATGGCCGAGCTCAGGATCGTTCTTAGCTCTGAGACGGTTGTAGGAGAGAGCCCGCCGGAGTTATCCAGCCTGCCGTCTGATAATTTTTGCTTCAGATAGCTGTTCAGGATGTCTGAATCTAATTCCGAAAGCCGGTAATTTCCGAGATCCTGAATTAGATGTTTTTCAATGAGATAGGAATATGTAGCAGGTGTTTTACCCGTCAATGAGAGATCCTCATTGAGATACCGGCGGTAATTTTCCAGGAATTCCTGTACTGTGATGATTTGATTTTGGTTTTCTTGTTCCCTATTCATATTCTCCTTTCCCAACAATCATACCAATCCCGAAGCAAATTATAGCTCAACTGCTAACGTTGTTTCCTATACGATTGTCTGAAAAAGTGCATATAAGAGGACTGATGATACGAATATACTGATGTACTGTTCAGATGGAATAGCCAGAGAAGCATTTCGCGACGTCTTTATTACAGCCACTTTGCGAACGGTGACAGAGCTGTGAAAACGTTGCCATGTAAACAGGTATTAAATAGCAATACTTTTAATTATCTTCTCGTAATTGAAGATATTATCTTGCAATAATATATGCGATACGGTATAATACGATTGAAACGGAGATATTGACCAGAATGTTCATATAATATGTACAATTACGAATCTGTGTCAGAACTGCAATATAATAATTTCTTATATTGCAGTGGCAGCTACCTGATGTAATATTATTCTGATAATTAGCACATGAACCGACCGAGATGCCTATGAATATCATTTTTCATGGACGTCTCGGTTTTTTACATGGGTGACGTGTATGCAGTCGTTACTGAACACAGTATATCTGAGTGGCGTGTGAATCGTTAAGAAGGGGGCTCGTTTTGCATGTTCGACTGAGACGGGCGGAGAAGTTTTGTATATACTGCATAAAGAAACAGCCGACTATTTATGATAAAATGTTGTTGCCGGAACTTGCCGGATGCACATCGGATCGGATGCAGATGGATCTGCATATATTATGCTGTGCCATGTCGGCAATCGGGCGATAGAAAGGGATACTATAATACATTGACCGGGGAAAGAGCCGGCCGTCTGTTTATCTATGAAAGGAATACATATGCGAAAAACAAAAATTATCTGTACAATCGGACCTGCAAGTGCTTCAGAGGAAACGCTGAGCCGTATGGTGAAGGCCGGCATGAATGTCGCTCGTCTTAATTTTTCTCATGGAACTCATGAGGAGCATCTGGAGAAAATGAAGCTGATCAAGAAGGTGCGCAATAAGCTTCACAAACCGATTGCAATCATGCTTGATACAAAGGGGCCGGAATACCGGATCGGTGTGTTCAAGGATCATAAGGTTTCTCTCAAGGAGGGACAGGAATTTATTTTTACGACGGAGGAACTGATCGGCGATGAAACGATCGTATCGGTCAGCTACAAGGGATTCGCGGATGAACTGAACCCCGGAGACAAGATTCTTGTAAATAACGGGCTCGTGGTGTGTGTCGTGGAGCGAGTTGAAGGAACGAAGGTGTTCACAAGGGTGGAAGCCGGCGGCGTCCTCTCGGACCGGAAGAGTATGAATTTCCCCGGAAAGCTGATGAAGAACGATTTTCTCAGCGAGCAGGATAAGGAGGACCTTCTCTTCGGAATCAAGAACGATGTGGATTATATCGCTGCATCGTTCGTTTCGACGAAGGAGGATGCGCAGGAGATGCGGGATTTCCTGAACGCAAACGGCGGGCAGGATATCGATATTATTGCGAAGATCGAGAACCGCGCAGGGGTGAATAATATACGCGAGATCTCGGAGGTCGTTGACGGCATAATGGTTGCGAGAGGAGATCTCGGTGTGGAGATTCCGTATATGGAGGTGCCGGCGGTTCAGAAGGAGATTGCACAGGAATGCAGACTTCTCGGGCGGCGCGTCATCATAGCGACGGAAATGCTGGAATCCATGATCAATAACGTCCGTCCGACCCGTGCGGAAATTTCGGATGTCGCAAACGCGGTATACGACGGGGCGTCCGCGATTATGCTTTCCGGCGAGTCTGCGGCGGGAAAATATCCGGTGGAAGCCGTTCAGACGATGGCGCAGGTGGCAGAATTTACGGAGCAGCACATTAACTATCGGAAGCGTTTCAAGAATACGGAATTTGTTCAGAAAAACATTCTGGATGCCATATCGCACTCTACGTGCTCCATGGCGATCGATGTAGATGCGAAATGTATTGTGGTCAGCTCCAAATCGGGCATGACCGCGCGGATGGTAAGCCGGTTCCGCTGCCCGGTGCAGATCATCGGAATGACCACATCAGAGAAGGTCTATCGCAAGCTTTCCCTGAGCTGGGGAGTTGAGCCGATTCTCTGCGAGGAATTCGAGTCGATTGATGTCCTGTTCTACCATGCAATCCGTCAGGCTGTTCATATCCTGGATCTCAAAATGGGAGACAATATCGTTCTCACCGGCGGGCCGGTCGGCGGAGGAAAAGGCGGCACGAATATGATTAAGGTCGAGACGATCCACAGAAATTATCAGTAAACACTCATACGATATTTTGTGCCACAAACTGTATAAGCCCGGCGCGTTACGTCGCTGATTCGCAGCTTTCGTGCCGCTTCGGCCGAATCAGGGGGCTAAGAGCAGGCCGTATTAGAACGGATGGATCGTGTGTGATGACAGTGAGGAGCCATGGGAAAATTATTTGATAATCTGCCGAGACGTTTTTTTAATCCGGTCGCCGCAACGGCGAACGGGGGAAATCAGCAGGAATTTTACGCAGAGTGTCTGCTTTTGATTAATACTCTTTTTGCGGATCGTACGCAGGTAAGCAGGGAAGATCTGAAGGATGAAATTGCCAGTCTCCTGCTCGCAGATCATATTCAGTCTATGGATGAGACCGATATGCGGGAGGTCAGTGAAAACCATTCATCTGTATTCTCAAAAAACGGGGGAGATGCACCCGGAGAACAAGGACAGTCGCAGGAAGAGCGGATGGCAAATCATGTGATCAGTTACCTGTCAAATGAAGAGGTGGGATGGCTGGAAGAGGGAATTGACTCAAGGACCTACAGCAGGACGTATATGCTTACCGAGCAGGGGATGCTGCTGGCAGATTACATTCAGCGTGCGTCTTCGATGAAGCTCGATGAAATGTCGAATTATCTGTATAATACATACCTGGCCCTTGATGATTTTACCCGTCACAGAAAGGAACGGGTGAACAATAATCCGTATACGCTGGTGATCGTGAATGCCTACACGAATATCAAATCACTGGCCGCTTCCCTGAAAATGCTTCGCCGTTCGATCCGCCGGATCGTCCAGAAGGTAACGGGAAAATTGACCTTTCAGGAGCTGATGGATAATCTCGGAGATTACATAGACGGCGATTTTATCGGGGAGTTCACGAGGCTGGTAGAAAGTGAAAACGCGGCGGTGTTCCGCGGACCGATAACGGCCATGCTGAAAAAGCTGATGAATTCCAGGGAAACGGAAGAGGTTTTCATCCGGGATTGTATGAAGGCCGGAAAAGAAGAACATCTCACGTGGGAGAATGCCAGAGTCCGTCTCTATGAACAGGTTGCTTTTATTGAGGATTTTCTGACGGAGGGTTATCCGGCCATTGTGCGTGATATCCGGAATCAGATGGTCGAGTATATAATGACGGTGCGTCTGAAATTGAAGATGACGATGGACATCGCGGACAACGCACAGGAGGTAATCGGGCAGTTCATCCGGAAACTTTGGGGGTATGCGGCAGGAGAGGATACACCGGAATCTGCGCTTGGCGCGTTCCGGATTCTGGAGAACTATTACGTTTCAACCGGTTCCGTGAAAAACGGGGCCAAAAGACGTGGAAAGATCCGGAACAAAGCGGTCGAACAGACGCTGCTCACTGAAGAAGAAATTCTAGAGGAACAGGAAAGAATGAGACGGATGAGAGACGTGCCCTATACGAAGGACAAAATGCGTCTTTATGTGGATAAATACAAGAGAAACGGAATGGTGCGGGCTGTGGATCTTCCGCTGGATTCGAAGGAGGATGCTCTTGCGGATGTGGCGGCAGCGGCCTTTGCACCGGCAAACCAGATGGATGTGCATATTGATGAGAACTATATCCGGACAGACCAGGTACAGCTCCGGGATTTTACATTGACTGACAGGAGTCCGGCACGACAGGGACGTAATTTGGCGTGGGAGATGCCGGACAAGGGGGAAGAGGAGGTCGGTGATGGACGATAATCTGACATTTGAACAGTGGCACCGCGACCTATCTGCGAGGGAGCAGGAGATGATGCGCAGAGGCGTGCGCATACTGCTTTCCCGGACCTTCCTTATCCGATCAAAGGAACGTGAGCTGTTCGGATTTTTTGCAAGAAGTGCACCCTACATGGAGACGTATTTTGCCCCGATGGGATATACCATGTTTGTGGACAGGGACTACGGTATTATCATGCTGCGGGACCGGCAGGGAGAAAAAGCGGATACGCAGGATACGGCTGCGATCAACAAGAAGATATTTACGATACGGGAAAGCGTTATTTTCTGTGCGCTCGCATGGATCTTTATGGAGCGGATGAGCGGCAGCATGGATCGCTCGATCCTGATCCGGCCGGAAGAACTGACCAGAACATTGGAACAGTTTGGCATCGGCGCCGGCTTCCGCACGGAATTTAACAAGACACAGCTGGAAGACGCCTTGAAGACGCTGCAGCGGTTTTCGCTGGTGGAGGTGAAAGGAACGCTGGGAGACGAGGACTGCGCTCTTGTACTGTATCCGACGCTTCTCTTCGGGCTGGATCTGAAGGCGATGGAAGCAATGATAAATCAGAAAAAAGAGAGCTACCTGAGTTATTATTCACGCGCTTCGGCACAGTCGGAGGCAGAGGACGAGCGGGAGACGGAAGAAGAGCAGACAGCCGAAAGTCATTCGGAAACGGAGGATTTTGAATGAATCATCTGGAAGGAATGAAGCGGACGAGAACGGTGGAGGATGTACTGATCACAAATTGGGCGGTTTATACCTGCACACATTTCAAGGTCAGGAATTCTGCCCTGATCACCGGCGCGAATGAATCCGGAAAATCTACGATCATCGACGCACTGACCTATGCGATGTTCGGTATTACGGATTTCAATATTCAGGCGGGAGCGGGAGAGGACGAACGTTCGGTTGCGGCATATGTAAGAGGCGACACAAAGGACAACGAGGACCGTTATCTGCGCGGAGACCAGGACGTGACGAGCTATATCGCTGTCGATATTTATAATCCTGTCGACGGAAGCTATCTGACAGAGGGCGTCTGCATTGAGCTGTATAACGGAGAAGATCGTCCCAGATCAAAATGGTTCGTTGTGCCGAATGCCAGAATCAGCGATATTAATTTTTATCGCAAGGATGGGAATACCGTATTTTTCACACCAAGGCAGGAGCTGAGATTCCGTGGGAAACCGCTGACTTTTTATAATAAAAAGGAGGAGGGGATTGCAACCTTCCTCCGGCTTTCCGGTCTGCGCCTGGGACAGGGCGGAGTGCGCGAGCTGCGCGGCAAAATCAAGAGGCTGCTTGCCTGTGGAAAGAAGAAAATGGATATCGATCGTTTTGTGCGGGAATCGATTTTCGAAGAGGATACGACGGCGCAGAATTCGCTGGATAATATTCTTCAGCACAAGGAAGAGTTCGAGAAACTCGCAGAGGATCTCAGGAGACTGAATGAGGAGAAGGAAATTCTTCAGCGCATCGAGGACCAGTATCTGCATGTGCTGAAGCTGGATGCGGAGGCTGTTCGAAGGACCATTGCGCAGAAAAAGTTCCTGTACATGAGGCAGAAGGCGGCGGATGACAATGTGGAAAGGAACATCAGCGATATCAAGGGACGCATCCGCGCCCTGGAGAAACAGGAGAAAAAGGCGCAGAGGCTTTTTGAGGAAGCGGATGAGGAATTAATCCGGGCATCGACGGCACTGCACGAGGGGCAGCGGCCGATTGAAGAATTGAAAGATAAGCTTCGCAGAGAAGAAGAGAGCCGGGAAGCCATGGAGGATTCCATACGCGTTCTGCGGGGGCTGAAGGAAAAGGTAAAAAAGCTCTTTGGAGATCAGGAAGACATCACAATTCCGGATGAAGTCCTTGAAAGGATAGGCCATGCGGGGGAGGTTTCCGCAGACGAGTCTGAGATCATCGGTGCTTTGCAGGAGTTGGAACATAAGCGGGACCTTCTGCATCGGAATTTTCAACAGAAAAAAGAGGAAACCGGGTATGCGCTGCGTGATCTCCGGCGGGAGCTCGCAAAACTGAATGGCGAGATCCGTACGCTGCAGCAGAATAAGAAGGTGCTGCCGGACGGAATGGAAGAGGAACTTGCGGTGCTGAAACGGGAAGCAGAGCGCGCCGGTATTTATGCGGAGATCCGGCTGGTATGCGATCTCGTCAACGAAATCGATCCGAAGTGGCAGATGGCAGCGGAAACCTTCCTCGGCGGCCGTCGGTTCAATGTGATAGCGGAACCACAGGCGGTACCCGGACTTCTGCGGATTGTGGACGAGAAAAATCTTTACAAAATATACCTTGTACTGACAAATAAGATGGATGACATTCCGGCAAAGGCACCGGAGGGTTCTCTCGCTGCGCGTTTTACAATTGCGAATATCTACGCCCGGAAATACATCAACTATACCTGCGGCAATCTGAAGTGCGTCGAAACACGGCAGGAACTGAATGACAATCCGAAGGGGGCGATCACACCGGGTGGTATGCTGGCCAGAGGCATCGTCGGCAGCAAGATGAAGCCGGTGCGGGATCTTGTGTTCGGGAAAGACGCTATTCTGCAGCTGCTTGCGAAAAAACAGAAAGAGCGGGATGAGAAGCAGAAGAAGGAGACAGTGCTCGAGGAGCAATCCGGCCGTTTTGCCAGGCTTGCCGAGCAGGCTTATGAGACAACGTTTGCACCGGAAAACTATGATACAACCGCTCCAAGAATGGTGGTGAAGGTTCGCGAGGAGATCGCCGAGACGGAACGAAATATCAAGGCACTGCAGAACAATCCGACAGCGAAGCGTCTGATGGATATGTATGTAGCTGCCTCGGAGAGAAGAGAGCAGGCGCAGAAGCGTGTGACGGATATTCAGGGAGAACAGAAGTCCCAGGCGCGTTCCGTACAGGAGGCAGAGGAAAGACTGCAGGCGGGACGGCGTACAGAGCAGCAGCTGCGGGATGATTACGAGACAGAGGCGGCGCTTCATCCGGAGGAGAAAAAAGAGGCGGATGAGCTTTATGAAAAGCAGAAGAACAATGCGGAAGCGAGTCTTCAAAGGGCGATTCAGGAAGTGAACCGGCAGCTGGGCGAGGCGACAAACAGTATGCTGGAGGCCATGTTCCGATACAATGCCAGTCATGCCGGTTATGTAGCGGATAAAAGCGGAGCGAAGAAATATATCGACCGTCTGGATGAGCTTCGTACGAAGGATATTGAGGAGACGAAAAACCGGATCGAAGCAAAGGCACATACGATTTCCGATACCTTTATGCGCGATTTCGTGGAAGTGATTTACTCCAGGATACGAAGCATGCGGGACCAGAAGGACGCCATCAATGATATGTTGAAGGCACACCGGTTCGGCGATAAGAATTATTCGCTGATCATGAAACCCAGAAGCAGTACGGATATGAAGGCCTTTTTCACAATCGCACAGAAAATAGATGAAATCGGGTCTGCAGACAGCCTGGAGGTTTATCTGAACATGAACAGCAATTTCATGCAGGAACAGGGAATCGCCGAGGCCTTCGAGATCTTCCGGGACACCGTGCTGAATGCAGAAGATGTGACGGAATACACGGATTACCGGAACTATTATACCTATGACTTCTTTATCAACGACGGCCGGCATACGGCGTATCTGTCCAAATCTCAGGGAATTTACTCGGGCGGAGGAAAGCAGACGCCATATTTTATACTGCTGACAGCGGCGTTGATGACCAGCTATCGCAGTGATGCCTGCTGCCTGCGGATTGCGTTTATCGATGAGGCTTTCGCGGCTATGGATGAGGACAGAATACGAAGCATGATCGACTATTTCCGGGACAACGGACTGCAGGTGATTTATGCGGCGCCGGACAAGACCATGCATAATATCGCACCCTATGTGGATACCACGGTGACGGTCGTCAAGAAAGACAGAAAGGCGGATGTCATCGATATGCAGACGAGGTTCGAAGAATGAAAACGGTTGAAAAACTGACGGATCGCTGGCAGAAAAAGCTGGCAGACAGGATTCTTGACACGTATGAACGCACAGGGACCTATCGAGGCGATGCGCAGCGCAATCAGAGAATCCGGGTTCCGGTAGAGGATATTTTTCCGACGTATGACCGGGATGATGTGGACCTGGAAGAGCTGAGAAGGTTTGAAGCATCTATGCTGGCGTTCGAGAAGATTTCACCCGTCAGAATCGTCTATAAGGACAAAAACATCCGGAATGAATTTCGAGAATTCATGGTCCCGGCATCTTCCGTTGAGCCAAAGCTTTATGATCTTGCGGGGAGAAAACCGAAACGAGACATTCACGCTGACCAGATCGGTCTCTATGAGAAATACAGGGGAAGAAATGCGGTACTGGATGCTTTTATCGCTGACCAGGTGAAGCTGCTTCGCTCTGACAAGAATGCCTGGTTTGCGCCGGAAGTGGCAGAGGATGTGCTGCGGACCTTGGATTTCCTTGTCATCAACGCAGGTGATATCCTGTTTCGGGAAGTGTCTATCTCCTTGTTTGGAGACTCGAAATATCTGGAGAAGCAGGGAATCCTGTCCAAGGCTCTTCGCGTATTGAAACAATACGGTACATTTGATTTTGAAGAGAATGATTTTGACACGAAGAAGGACTACGAGGACGCTATTCTGGCAGAGTATCTGGTTTACGAGAATCCGACGTATGTGAATTTTAACGGAAAGGGAGAGCTTCTCTTCCAAAACGGAACCAGGCTGGATCTGAAGGCCGGAGTTCCGGTCGCTGTCCGGTCAGACCGGCTGGCGGATATTGTGAAGATCCGTGTGTATGCCGATACCATTCTGACAATTGAAAATCTCACATCCTACAACCGTCTTCAGACGGATGCGTTCCAATTGTATCTGGCGGGATATCATAATCATGCGCGTCAGGAATTTCTGATGCGCATTCAGGAGCAGAATCCGGCCATTTTGCGATGGCTTCATTTCGGCGACATCGATCCGGACGGCTTTTGTATCTTAGAAAACCTGCGCAGCAGGACGGGGATTGATTTTCAGAGCTATTGTATGGATATTGCGTGGCTGAAAAAATATCACGCTTATACTAAGAGGCTGAATCAGAACGACAAAGTCAAGGCACAGAATCTGATTCAGAGTGGAAGGTATGTGGAAGTTTTGCGTTATATGCTGGAAAAGGATGAAAAACTGGAACAAGAGATTATCAGCTGGAAGGAATTCCGCAGCTGAGAGGGAGGCACAAATCTGTGACAGAATTATTAAAAGAAAGAAATGAAATCAAAGAAGAAGACAAGTGGGACCTCTCGTCCCTGTTTGCAGACGACGGGGAATGGGAAAAGGCGTTTCCTGAGGTGGATGCCGCAGTGGAAAAAGCATCATCCTTCCGTGGGAGACTTTCCAATGCTGCATCCATCCATGAATTTTTAGATGCGGAAACGGAACTGAACCGCAGACTGTCCGATCTGTTCGCCTACGCCAGCATGCGAAGAGATGAGGATACCCGCAGACCGGAGGCACAGTCGATGTATTCGAGGGTGTATGCAAAATATATAAAGGCATCGTCGGATACCGCGTTCGGAAACCCGGAGATTCTTTCTCTGCCGGAAGAAAGACTGCGTGAAATCACAGATGATCCGGAGATGGCGGATTACCGCTATACGATGGTCTGTCTGCTGCGGGAAAAGGCCCACACGCTGACGGCATCGGAGGAGAAGCTCCTCTCAGGCTTCGGTGAGGTGTTTGCAGCGCCGAGGGAGACCGCGGAGAGCCTTCAGAACGCGGACCTGATCTTTGACAGTGTGAAGGATGGCGAAGGCCGGGATACGGAAGTGACCGGCTCCAATTACATTCTTCTTCAGTCCTCTTCCGACCGCGTTCTGCGGCAGAATTCGTTCCGTAGCTTCTACCGGGGGTACCGGCAGCATATCAATACCTTTGCGTCTGCCTACACCGGTGCGGTTAAGGCGGCGACCGCAGAAGCGTCCGCACGTCATTACGGATCATCAAGAGAGATGTTTATGGCAAGAGAAAATATACCGACCGAGGTATATGATAATCTGATTGCCTCCGTCCGCAGGCACATGCCTCTGATGTATCGCTATGCATCACTGCGCAAGAAGATTCTGGGTGTGGATGAACTGCATTATTACGATCTATACGCACCGCTTTCCACAGGAGGAAGCAGGAGATACACGTACGATGAGGCAAAACAGATGGTTCTGGACGCGGTCGCTCCGCTGGGCAGAGAGTATGTGGATGCAGTCAGAGGCGGTCTCGGAAGCCGCTGGATCGATGTATATCCGAACAGGGGAAAACGGGGAGGCGCTTATTCAGGCGGAACGTATGACTCCAATCCGTATATTCTTCTGAACTTTACAGGGACGCTGGACAGCGTGTCCACGATTGCCCATGAGATGGGACATTCGATGCAGACCTGGCTGTCCAACAAGAAACAGCCGCCGCAGTACGCGGAATACACAATTTTCGTAGCGGAAGTCGCGTCTACCTGCAACGAGAATCTCCTGATTGAGCAGCTGCTTGAGAAATGCATAGATCCGGAAGAAAAACTGTCGCTTCTGAATCAGTATCTGGAAGGCTTCAAGGGAACCGTGTACCGGCAGACCATGTTTGCCGAATTTGAGAAAGAAGCCCATGCCATGGCAGAGCGGGGAGAGGCGTTGAATGCCTCTGCGCTGAATGAGCTGTATGGCGGACTTGTCAGAGATTACTTCGGACCGGATCTCGTGATGGACGATGAGGTGGCCTGCGAATGGGCGAGAATTCCTCATTTCTACAGCCCATTCTATGTCTATAAGTATGCGACAAGCTATTCCGCCGCGGTTGCTGTCTCGGAGGCAGTGCTGAATGAGGGCACCCCGGCGGTAGAGCGGTATCTGGATTTCCTGTCGATGGGAGGCAGCAGAGATCCTCTGGATGAGTTGAAAGGTGCGGGGGTGGATCTGAGTACGCCAGATCCGATTGACCGGGCACTAGAGAAGTTCGGAAGAGTTTTGGACGAAGCAGAGAGACTTGTGTCCGATATGAAATTGTAAATGCTCATATCGGTTGCCTTTGAAAATAAAAACGGACTGTCGCAGATGCGGCGGTCCGTTTTATCACGGGCTCGAAAGGGAAGACGGTCCCCTTTTGAAATCGGGAAAACCGTTCAGCCCGCCATCTCGAGAACATATTTACTCTCGGAAGCTGAGCTTATAGGTCGTTGTGGATTCGTATTTTTGTCCGGCAGGGAGGATGGGACTTGCAAAACCTTCGATGTTGATGCTGTTGGGAAAATACTGGGTCTCTAGTGCAAACCCGCATCTCCGGTCGTAGACATGACCGGACTTTGCGGTGTGACGGTTTACGTAATTTGCCGTGTAGAGCTGCATGCCGGGAAGATCGGAGTATACATCGAGCTGCAGACCGGTGACGGAGGAGAAGACCTCTGCCATTTTCCTTGTCTCACCTTTGTCCATGGCAAAGACAAAATTGTGGTCATAGCCGTTTCCGAATCGAAGCTGCTCGTTATCCGCGTTGATATCCGCCCCGATGGATTTTCCGTTGCGGAAATCAAATGGTGTTCCCTCTACAGAAAGGAGTTTTCCCGTGGGAATGGTTCCCGAGTCAATCTCTGTGATCTGATCAGAGAAGAGCTTCAGATTGTGATCCAGGATGTCACCGTTTCCTTCCCCATTCAGGTTGAAATAAGAATGGTTCGTCATGTTGCAGAGGGTGTCCTGATCCGAGATTCCCTCGTAGTGAATCGAGAGATTTCCCTCACTGTCAAGATGGTAGGTGACCGTCACAGAAAAAGCGCCCGGATATCCCTGGTCCCCGTCCGGGGTGTCGAGGGTCAGCGAGATAGAAGCACCGTCCGATTCGATTCCTCTGGTCTTCCACATTCTCTTATAGTAGACATCCGGACCGCTGTGCAGGTTGTTTTCACCGTCATTTTTTGCCAGACGATATGTTCTGCCGTTCAGTGTAAATTCTGCGCCGCCGATGCGGTTGGCATTCCTCCCGACGGTTGCGCCGAAGCAGGCGTCGCTCCTCTCATAATCAGTAGCACAGTCGTATCCGAGGACAACATCAATGGGGGTGCCGTCCTCCGCCTTTATCGTAAAGGACACAAGAGCTGCGCCGTAATCGGTCACAGAAGCTGTGTATCCTCCGGCGCGTATCGTGTACAGCGTCGCCTGCTCTCCGTTGTCCGTCCTGCCAAAATCCTTCACCCATTCGTTCATAATAAACCCACCTTTCAGAAATACCTTAAGTTGTTCGGTTCCGTCGGGAACCGTCTGTACTATTTTATAGCATTTGAACATCGAAAAACAGAGGAAAAGTTTGGGAATGGTAAGAAGACTGTAAACACTCAGACAATACTTAGTATCACAAACTGTATAAGCTACGGATTGCTCCGCACTCCCGCAATCCTACAAGTATTCGCACTGTCGTGCCGCTTATGCGTCCCTTCGTGCTCATACTTGTTGCCTTCGAAATCGCATCCGGTCTCTTACGCGCGCTTCGCGTGCGACGAGTCCTTCTGCGTTTTCGAAGAGCTTATACAGTAAAGGTGCACAAAAAACGATGCTGGAATTTGAGAGTATTTCCGAAAAGTCAAAATACTATTGAAAACGTTTCCAACAGGTGCTATCCTCTAAGCATAGAAAACGTTTCCAATGAAACCTGAATATAAGGCAAGCCTTTAAATAAAAGGGTTTGACGCATTTTCGATTTCTGGAGAGAAAAAGTTCGAAAACGTTATCTAAAGGCAAGCAATAGCTTACCGGAAATGAATTTCCGGAGCACAAATGTGTAAATCAAAGGAGGATAAACACATGAAAAAGAAAGTTCTCAGTCTTGTACTCGGAACAGCAATGGCTGCTTCCATGTTTGCGGCTTGTGGATCTTCAACGAGTTCAAACAGCTCGTCTGCCGCTTCATCCAGCAGCGCAGCAGACAGCAGTGTAGCATCTGCATCTGCAGGAACCACCGAGGACGTTGCATCCAACAGCGCAGCTGCGACAACCGCATCTGGAGACGGCAGCGTATATCTTCTGAACTTCAAACCGGAGACTGACGATGCCTGGCAGGATCTTGCAAAGACCTACACCGATCAGACCGGCGTAAAGGTAAACGTACTTACCGCCGCAGACGGACAGTACGCAACCACCCTTCAGTCCGAGATGGCAAAGTCCGAGGCACCGACAATTTTCAACATCGGATCTTCCACGGATGCACAGACATGGGATGATTACACATATGATCTGAAGGATACCGACCTTTACAAGCATGACAGCGACCACAGCCTGGATGTCGTATACAACGGCAAGGTTGCAGGTATCGCAAACTGCTACGAGGCATACGGAATCATCGTCAACAAGACAATCCTCGACACATATTGCAGCCTTGATAATGCGGTAATTTCTTCCATCGACGACATTGACAGCTTCGACAAACTGAAAGCAGTCGCTGATGATATTCAGAAACGTGTAGACGAGATCAACAAGGCAGGCGGATATGATCTGACAGGAGCATTCACTTCCGCAGGACTGGATGATTCTTCATCCTGGAGATTCTCCGGACACCTTGCAAATATGCCTCTGTACTACGAATTCGTAGATGACGGACTTGAGGATCCGACAGCAGGCGAAGCTACCATCAAGGGAAAATACCTGGACAACTACAAGAAGGTATGGGATATGTACGTATCCGATTCCGGAGCAGATCCGAAGACACTTGCAGGCGGAACCTACAACGCAGAGCAGGAGTTCGGTATGGAGGAGGCAGTCTTCTATCAGAACGGCGACTGGGAGTACAGCGCACTGAAGGATGCTGACGGAACAAATGGTTATCTCACAGCAGATGATGATCTGACCATGATCCCGATTTACTTCGGAGTTGATGACAAGAACGAGGGACTGTGTGTAGGTACCGAGAACCACTGGGCAGTCAACAGCAAGGCATCTGAAGCGGACATCAAGGCTTCTCTTGATTTCCTGAACTGGGTAATCACCTCTGATGAGGGTCGTACAGCACTGGATGATACAATGGGTCTTTCCTGCCCGTTTGATACATTCACCGATGACTACGCTCCGAAGAACGAGTTCGGTGCTGTCGCACAGAAGCTTAACGATGAAGGAAAGAAGTCTGTTGCATGGGCGTTCAACGCTACTCCGAATGTAGATGACTGGAGAGCTGACGTTGTAGCTGCTCTTACCGCTTACACAGACGGAACCGGCGACTGGGATGCTGTTAAGACCGCATTCGTAGACGGATGGGCAAATCAGTGGAAGCTTCAGCAGGAATCCGCTTCTGAATAATCCTTTTCGGGATATAAAAACTGACAAGATAAGGTGGCACGCGGACATATGAAAATATGCCATCATAAAGTGATGACACCATAGCAGAAGAATAGAAGGGCTGCCGCATGAAAATCAATAGAATCATTGCGACAGCTCTTTTGTTCGATTGAAAACAGCGAAGTTGGTTATTGAGAGTGTTTTTGTTTTAAAGAGAGGCTATTATGTCGAAACCATTAAAAAAATACTGGCCGCTTTTTGTACTGCCAACCATGGCGGCCTTCGTAATCGGATTTATTGTTCCGTTCGTATACGGCGTTTTTCTTTCGTTCTGTAAATTCACGACGGTTACAGACTGGAAGCTTGTAGGAATCCGCAATTACACAAGGATTTTCTTCGTAAACGGAAAACTGGATACGACATTTATCCACTCCCTGTGGTATACCTGCCTGTTTACAGTGGTTACCGTTCTGATCATCAATGTAGTGGCATTTTTCATAGCGCTTGCGCTTACAAAGGGAATTAAGGGTACCAATATTTTCCGTACCTCCTTCTTCCTCCCGAACCTGATCGGAGGCATTATCCTCTCCTATATCTGGTTGATGATTTTCAACGCGATTCTGGCAAAATATTCCAAGACCATCGTATCCACGCAGTGGACAGCATTCTGGGGTCTGGTTGTTGTCGTTTGCTGGCAGCAGATCGGATATATGATGATCATCTACGTCGCAGGTCTTCAGAATATCTCAGCCGATCTTCTCGAGGCGGCAAAGATCGACGGTGCAAACAACTGGCAGCTGATGAAGGGCGTCATCATTCCGATGCTCCGTCCGACGATTGCGACGTGTACCTTCCTGACACTGACAAACGGATTTAAACTTTTCGATCAGAACTTTGCATTGACCGGAGGAAACCCGGGCAAGATGTCACAGTTACTTGCTCTGAACATTTATGACACTATGTACGGAACCACCGGATGGCAGGGTGTAGGACAGGCAAAGGCAGTTATCTTCTTCATTCTGGTGGCAGTGATTGCAATTGTTCAGAATAAGCTGACAACGCGTAAGGAGGTAGAGGCATAATGGCACAGGCAAATACAATGAAAGTTAAAAAACCGAAAGAGAACGAAGTATCTGCCGCCAGAAAATCCAAACATGGCACAGCGCTGACCGTATTTTTCTCCGTGCTGTCCTTCTTATGGATTCTTCCTATTCTCATTGTTGTCCTGAACTCGTTTAAGAGAAAAGCTTACATCTTCAAAAATCCATTTGGAATCAGCAATGTACCTCTGTCTCAGGGCGCTGAGAGATGGCGCGCAGGCATTCACAAAACCTTCGTTGGACTCACAAACTATGCGACAGCAATCAAGAAAACGGACTTCTTCCGCTGTTTTGGATATTCCGTATTTATCACGGTGGTTTCCGTGGCGTTGATTGTTCTTCTCTGTTCCATGACGGCATGGTACATCACACGTGTGAAAAATGTGGCCACGAAGACGGTTTATCTTCTGTGCATGTTCTCCATGATCGTGCCTTTCCAGATGGTAATGTTCACACTCTCGAAATTCGCGAACATTCTTCATCTCTCCAACCCGGTCGGTATTACAATTGTTTACCTAGGGTTTGGTGCAGGACTGGCAATCTTTATGTTCACCGGATTTGTAAAGCAGATCCCGATTGAACTGGAGGAGGCCGCGATGATTGACGGCGCAACGCCGGTTCAGTGCTATTTCCAGGTTATCCTGCCAGTTATGAAGCCGACATTGATCACGGTAGCAATTCTGGATGCCATGTGGATCTGGAACGACTACCTCCTGCCTTCCCTGGTACTGAATGTCAACAAGTATAAGACGATTCAGATCGCTGTTCAGTATTTGAAGCAGTCGCATGGGCAGGTTGACTGGGGCGCGATGATGGCAGTCCTTGTACTTGCAATCATTCCGATTGTTATCTTTTACATGGCAGTACAGAAATACATCATCGAAGGTGTCGTTGCCGGCGCCGTAAAGGGCTGATGGTTATATCTTAACGGGCAGAAACGTCTCTTTCTGTTGAAAGAGAACAGCTTCGCATACAAATGAAGACAAAAAGGGGTCCGGCTGTTCCGGACCCGAGGAAAGGAAGAAAGCAAATGAGGGCAAGCGGAATACTGATGCCGCTCTTCAGTCTTCCCGGGAAATACGGAATCGGATGCTTCTCGGAAGAGGCGTACCGGTTCGTGGATTTTCTGAAAAAAGCAGGTCAGAAATACTGGCAGATTCTGCCGGTGGGACCGACGGGATTCGGAGATTCTCCCTACCAGTCCTTTTCTACCTTCGCGGGGAATCCTTATTTTATCAGCCCGGATGAGCTGGTGAGGCAGGGACTGATCCGGAAAGAGGATATCCCGATGCCGGGGAAGGACGCAAGAGAAGACCGGGTCGACTATGGATGGCTCTATAACACGCGCTACGAGGTTCTCAGGAAGGCCTTTCAGAGATGGAAGGAGGAGAAACATCCGGCCTTTGAGGAATTCCTGGATGAGAATCGATACTGGATTGAGGATTATGCGCTTTTTATGGCGGAAAAGCAGCACTTCGGAGGCAAAAGCTTTTCCGAGTGGGATGCGGACATCCGTTTTCGGAAACCGGAAGCCATGGATAAAGCAAAGATGGATCTTGCGGATGAAATTCTTTACCATGAATATATTCAGTATGAATTTGACCGCGAGTGGAAGAGCCTGAAGAAATACGCAAACGAGAATGGAATTGAAATCATCGGAGATATTCCGATCTACGTATCGCCGGACAGCGCGGATTTCTGGGCACATCCGGAGCTGTTCCAGACGGATGAGAATCATCTGCCGACCAGTGTGGCGGGATGCCCGCCGGACGGGTTTTCTGCGGATGGACAGCTGTGGGGCAATCCTCTGTATGACTGGGAGTATCACAAGAAGACTGGATATGACTGGTGGCTGAAGAGAATTACAAAATGTGCGCAGCTCTATGATGTGATCCGGATTGATCACTTCAGAGGATTCGATGAATATTATTCGATCAGGTTCGGCAGTCCGAATGCGATCGGCGGACACTGGTGTAAGGGTCCGAATACGGACCTGTTCGAGACGATCCGGGAAAAAATCGGTGATATCCGAATCATCGCAGAGGATCTCGGATACATTACAGAAACCGTGAAGCAGATGGTTAAGGACACCGGATACCCGAATATGAAGGTGATCGAGTTCGCCTTTGATTCCAGAGATTCCAGCGGAAGAGCAGCCTATTTCCCGTACAATTACGATAGAAATTGCGTCGTATATACGGGGACGCACGACAACGAGACGTTGGTCGGTTGGCTGGGTGATATTCTGCCGGAGGAGAGGCAGGAGTTAAAGGACTACCTCGGGACGGACACAGAGGATGACAGGGAAATTGCAGATCGGACGATTCGCCTGGTGGAGAGCAGTGTGTCGGATCTCTGTGTGGTTCCGATACAGGACTGGCTCGGACTGGACAATTCCGCACGGATCAATCATCCGAGTACAACCGGGACAAACTGGGTGTGGAGACTGAGGGACGGACAGATTACGAACAAGCTCGCAGAGAAGATTTATAAGATTTGTGCCATCTACGGCAGGGCCTGAGAAAGTCTGTCACTGTAACCGGCGACGAGTCGTTATTGTTCACGCGCCACCTAAAACGGCTAAGATTTTACAGTACCTTTGCCTGAGCATTACTGGCTGTTAAAAGTTTTATCCGT
>OMUU01000137.1 GCA_900314295.1 uncultured Lachnospiraceae bacterium
GTATAAATCTACTATATAAGATTCGAGTGCTTTTTCCCATGTGATAGCTACACAAAAAAGGAGCGGCTATGCCGCTCCTTTTTTGTGCCCGACTGCTTTCCGTCCGCCCCTGTCATGAACAGGTCTGATGCCGGAAGCAGCCCTAAGTTTTTGTGACGGACGATCTCCGATATCAGATCTCCGCCTTCCAGAGTCCGTGCAGATTGCAGTACTCATATGCGGCAACCGGCTCTTCGCCGTCAGCAAGTGCAAAGACCGCTTCCGGCTTATCTCCGGGCTTCAGGTCTCTCTTCTGGAATCCGGTCTTGGTCTCCAGAATAATCCACTGGATATAATGCTCCTCCAGCATCGGATGCGCAACACTTCCAACCTTGACCGTAACCGTTCCATTCTCAACACTGACAACCGGCACATGCTTCTCCGTCGCTGCATCGGTTGTATTCGGCGTCAGCTCCTTCATGGTCTCGCCGCAGCACTTTGGCGTGCAGGCCGTCTTCTCTGTCAGAAAAGTAATGAAATTTCCACATCCTTCACATCTGTAAAATAACATGTCTCAACCTCCTTGAACCTGTCTGTCCGGCCGGATCCAGCCAGAACCTCCTCTTGTGAATACTTATGCAATACATTCTGCCGCAACCTATGGGTCTATGAGATTCTTCTTTTATCATACACGAGATGGAGCCCATTCACAAGATAATTTTCTGTAAAATATTCTATTTTATCCGTTGTTCACGCACAATAGGTGAGGCAATCATACTGTAAATATAATACTATCGATTGTTGGCCAGGATTCTGCTCCTGCACAGGCTGACCGGATACCAGCTGCAAGTTCCACATATAGATGCCAGCCGCTCCTCTGTCATGTGCTCATCCACGAACCGGATCAAATCCTGATAATTATAAACTTCTCCTTCCTTCAGGCCGAAGAGATCCATGACCTTCCGGTCGAAGGCGGTCACCTTGTCATCACTCGTACAATGCTCCGGGTCTGCCAGATTCGGACATGCTGCGCAGATATCATCCGGATGAATGGTGATTTGAACCCGGAATCCCGCTTCTTCGCGCATACGCATCACATATTCCGTCATTCGCTTCACAAAATTCGCATCATAGCCTTTTCCCTCATATCCCTGTGTGCACAGAAGATGGTGGGGGCGAAGTCTCATATCTGCCTTCCGGTCATCTCTATCCATGAACTCCAATTCCTCTACTGTATAAGCTCTTCGAAAACGCAGAAGGACCCGCCTGTCGCGAAGCGCGCGTAAGAGCTCGGATGCGATTTCGAATGCCTGTAGGATTGCGGCGCTACTTCACACCGCCGCAGAACGTCTGACCTCCAGAACATGTGCCTTCTCAAGAGAATGCTTCAAAACCGGCCCGAGAATCAACACAAGAACCGCTTTGAGAATCGATGTCGGAATAAACGGAATCACACATGCCGTCAGCGCCGTCGCCAGATTAGCCTGGGCCACTGCCATAAACCACAGGGATCCCACCGCATAGTTTACCGCATAGCCTACCAGAACTCCGATCAGAAGTCCTGCGCCGGAAATGACCTTTCTGCCAACCGGCCCTGCAGAAGCGGAAAGCCGCACGCCGATTTCATCGCCGAGCCCGGTAAACAGACCAATCAGCGGGAACGAGACAAGAAACCCTCCCGTCATTCCCATAATTGCGCCGACTCCACCTGTCCATCCGGCATATACCGGAACTCCGATCGCTCCGATCAGAATATAGACGAGAGTTGACCAGAATCCTTTCCTGGAACCCAGAATCGCACCCGCTAGCGCAATGATTAACGTCTGCAGCGTCATCGGAACTCCACCCGGAAGCGGAATGCTGAACTGCCCGACAATGCTGATGATCGCCGCAAAAACAGCAATCATGCACAGATCTTTTACCGTATTTTTTTTCATTGACATTCTCCTCCTGTTCTTTAACCGTATTCAGTAAACACTTATACGATACTTTGTACCACAAAATGTATAAGCTACGGATTGCTCCGTGCTTCGCACTGCCGCAATCCTACACAGTATAAATTGACAGGAGATCATTGTCAACCCGAATTAAATAGCAGGGTGACAATACGATAGGCAGACAGCCAATACTCTTCCATTGCCCTTTGGCCGCAGTCCCCCGATGACTTTCACCGGAATTCAGATCTTGAAACGGTAGCCTACTCCCCATATTGTCTCAATATACTGTGGCTTTGCCGTATTGAATTCGATTTTCTCCCGGATCTTCTTGATATGCACGGTAACTGTCGCAATATCTCCTACCGAATCCATATTCCAGATCTCGCGGAACAGCTCTTCCTTTGTAAAGACATGATTCGGATTCTCCGCAAGAAACGTGAGGAGATCAAATTCCTTGTTGGTAAAGGTCTTCTCCTCTCCATTCACCCAGACTCTTCTGGCCGTCTTGTCGATCCGGATTCCGCGGATCTCAACGATGTCATTCTTGGGCTGGCTGCTCACAAGGCGGTCATATCGAGCTAGATGCGCCTTGACCCGAGCCACCATCTCGCTCGGGGAAAACGGCTTTGTCATGTAGTCGTCAGCGCCCAGTCCGAGACCGCGTATTTTGTCGATGTCGTCTTTTTTCGCCGACACAATGATGATCGGTGCGTCCTTTTTTTCACGCACCTGCTTACAGATCTCGAACCCGTCCACAACCGGAAGCATAAGGTCGAGAATGTACAGGTCATAATCAACCTCCAGAGCCTTCTTCAGTCCCTTATCTCCCTCATTCTCAATATCAACCTCAAACCCCGAGAGCTCCAGATAATCCTTTTCCAGCTCTGCAATGGATTCCTCATCCTCAATGATTAGAATTCTGCTCATGCGTTTCCTCCTGATATCTGCGAAGCACAAAGTATATCACCGTTCCTTCGCCTTCCTTACTTGTCGCCCAGACCTTTCCCTCATGGTCTTCAATAATCTTCTTGACGATGGAAAGTCCGATTCCGCTGCCGCCTCTGGCCCTTCTGGCCTGGTCGCTGCGGTAGAACCGGTCGAAAATTCTCGGAATGTCCTTCTGATTGATTCCTCTTCCATTATCCTCGATCTCCACCTGTATAAAATCCCCTACATCACGGATTCGGATGCTGATGATGCCAGGCTCCTTGTCCATATACTTCACGGAATTGCCGACGATATTGTTGATCACACGCCGCAGCTGCTCCGGATCCGCTATGATGATGGCGTCATCGATCAGGTAATTGTTGTAATTCAGCCGGATGTTCTGCTGCTCCAATTCGATGCTCAGTTCCTCCCGGCAGTCCTCGAAATAGGAGGACGCGTGAAGCTTTTGAAAATTATACGGAATCCGATTCGTATCAATTTTCGAATACATCGTCAGCTCATCGATCAGCCTCGTAATCTCAATCGTCTTGCTGTAAATCGTTCGGATATACCTTTTCTGCTTCTCCGGCGTGTCCGCCACACCGTCAATCAGTCCCTCCGTATATCCCTTGATCGCAGTGACCGGCGTCTTCAGATCATGCGAAATATTGCTGATCAGCTCACGATTCTGTGCGTCGAAGCGCACCTTCTCCGCGGCAGATTCCTTCAGACGAATCCGCATCTCCTCGAAATCATCGCAGAGATCATCCATCTCCTTGATTCCGCTCTTCTGGGTTACAAAATTCAGATTGCCGTCTCGGATATTCTGAGCAGCCTTTTTCAACTGGTTGATAGGAATGATAACACCCCGGTAGATCCAGACACCCATCGCAATGCTCGTAAAGCTCAGAATCACAATAATCAGCAGAATCGTCTCCGTCATTGCCCCCTTGATCTCCGGCGCCAGCTGATTCAGCATGCTGATCAGAAAAATGCTTCCGACCGATCCATCCGAAAATTTGAAACGGATCTGCTTCAACATAGCCTGATTCCGGACCTGAATATAAGAATTCTCCCCGTTCTCCTCTTCGCTTTCGGATCCCTCCTGTACCGAAGACGGGAGCTGAGATAAAAGCTCTGCGTTTGAGAGATCACTGCTTCCGTTATAATAGATCGAACTGCCCTTGCGCACCACAAGGAATGCCCCGTTTCCGCTGAGCGTATCATTCAGATCCGTCAGGTAGTCCTTATCTTCCAACTTCTCCGGGTCAGTTTCCAGCGTGTGCTGTATGGACGAGAGCGTCTCATCCAGAGACCGGGAAATCAGCAAAGCGTTATTGTACAGACTTTCCATTCTCGGATTATCAATCCCATACTGTCTTCCCAGCTGTTTTACCTTGTAATTCATCAGCACGTAAAATGCCGCACTGCACAGCACGACCGGTATCAGAATCACCAGAATAAAGGCAATTCCAATCCTGGTCCGGAGATCCATAGCCGTCTTTTCTTTTCTTCGCTTTAATATCAATATTCTAAGTCCTCTACCGTTATTATGCCATTCATACGCGTCTCCATCCTGTCCGCGTTATCAAAACAGGGTACAATCTGTACGCATTATCGTGCAAGCTATCCTGCAGCAGCTGCTGCAGGACCATAGTTTTGCATTGATCTCAGTATATCATAATCACCATCCTCGAACTCTAAAATATTTATTACGGATATGCAAAGGGCTCTTCTCCCGATCCTCAAGACCGGAAGAAGAGCCCTTCCTGTATATCCTTCCACACCCTCAGTCTTTCTGAAATGTGGACGTCTGTATATTGTGAAACACCCGCTGATCAGACGCTTGCCTTGATTGCATCCACCTTGTCGAGATGCTCCCACGGAAGATCTACATCGGTGCGTCCGAAGTGGCCGTAAGCCGCTGTCGCCTTGTAGATCGGGCGGCGAAGATCAAGCATCTTGATGATCCCTGCCGGACGAAGATCAAAGTTCTTGCGGATGATCTCCACAAGCTTCTCATCCGAGACCTTTCCGGTTCCGAAGGTGTCAACCATGATCGACGTCGGTTCTGCGACACCGATCGCATACGAAAGCTGAATCTCACATCTGTCCGCAAGTCCTGCAGCAACGAGGTTCTTTGCAACGTATCTTGCCGCGTAGGCTGCAGAACGGTCAACCTTTGTGCAGTCCTTTCCGGAGAATGCTCCGCCGCCGTGACGCGCATATCCGCCGTAGGTGTCTACAATGATCTTACGTCCGGTCAGACCCGCATCACCGTGAGGACCTCCGATTACAAAACGACCGGTAGGATTGATGTAGATCTTTGTCTTCTCATCTACCATAGCCGGATCCAGAACCTCATCAAATACATATTTCTTGATATCCGCGTGGATCTGCTCCTGGGTTACATCATCGTCGTGCTGTGTGGAAAGAACGACCGCCTCAAGTCTTACCGGCTTTCCGTTCTCATCATACTCTACAGACACCTGTGTCTTTCCGTCCGGACGAAGATACTTCAGCGTTCCGTTCTTGCGAACCTCGGTAAGCTTCAGTGCCAGCTTATGCGCAAGCGCGATCGGATACGGCATCAGCTCCGGCGTCTCATTGCACGCATAACCGAACATCATACCCTGATCGCCGGCACCAGTGTCCAGATCATCATCCTGCGCACCGCCCTTTGCCTCGAGCGACTTGTCAACGCCCATGGCGATATCGGCGGACTGCTGATCAAGTGCAACCATTACCGCACAGGTATTGCCGTCAAATCCGGTCTTTGCGTCATTATATCCGATCTCATTCACCGTCTCACGAACAATGGCCGGAATATCAAGCTTCGCCTTTGTAGTAATCTCACCGGTTACAAGAACAAATCCGGTGCATGCAGCTGTCTCACATGCTACACGGCTCATCGGATCCTGTGCCATGCAGGCGTCAAGAATCGCATCGCTTACCGCGTCACAAACCTTATCCGGATGACCTTCGGTAACAGACTCGGAAGTAAATAATCTCTTCTCCATTTTGTCTCTCCTTCTGCTTCAGGGCTCGTACCCTTATCAATATTTAATGACTGCCGACGTATGCCGACCATCGTACAAACTGCCTTGCCTCTTCGACTTTCAGCAAGTCCTCTACTATAGGATTGCCCGAGGGCACCGCACGAAGCAAATCGCTTCTGGTCCGGAATTCCGGATATAAAAAAGCGGCCCAACAAGTACTGAATTGGATCCGCTGACCAATTCCCTTATTGTTCGAGTATCTCGCTCAGGTTGGCACCTTCCGTCACCGGGGTTGCCGTGGTTTCACAGATCCTATGTATCTCCGCCACTCTGAATAAGAGAAAGCAATATGCAGTTTTCCGAACTTCGTGCTATACGATAACGCTTTTGATATAGCCCGTCAAGCCGATTACATGAAAAACAGCGTACATTTAGACACCAAAAATAAATTGTCCAACTACTCCAAGCCTCGGGCACGCTTCCTCAGCTTTTTCATCCGACTCTGAGACGGAACTTCTGAATCTCCCGCTCATCCGACACCCGCTCTATTTCTGCTCCGACGTTTCTGAGCTTTGTATCAAAATCCTCATAACCTCTCAGGATATACACGATATCATCGACAACCGTGATGCCATCCGCTGCCATACCCGCGATGACAAGTGCGGCTCCGGCCCGCAGATCAGGCGCACTGACTCTCGCCCCGGTAAGGCTCTCCACACCGTCAATAATCGCCGTATTGCCCTCTACCTTTATCAAAGCGCCCATGCGCGCCAGCTCATCCGCATATTTAAAGCGGTTTTCAAAGATACTCTCCGTCACAATACTGGTGCCGTTTGCAAGGCAGAGCGTCACACTGATCTGCGGCTGCATATCAGTCGGAAAACCAGGATACGGAAGCGTCTTCACATGTGTCTTTCCCAGACGATGCTTCGCGGAAACACGAATCGCATCATCAAATTCCGTGATGTCGCAGCCGATCTCCTGTAATTTTGCTGTAATGGCCTCCAGATGCTTCGGGATCACGTCCTTAATCAGAAGATCACCTCTGGTCGCTGCTGCCGCCATCATATAGGTACCGGCCTCAATCATATCCGGAACAATCGCATAATTTGTGCTGTGCAGTGACTCCACGCCGCGGATACGGATTACGTCCGTGCCGGCGCCTTTGATATTTGCTCCCATGCTGTTCAGGAAATTTGCCGTATCTACGACATGCGGTTCTCTTGCCGCGTTCTCGATGATTGTATTGCCCTTGGCAAGAGCCGCTGCCATCATGATATTAATCGTAGCACCGACAGACACCATATCCATGAAGATGTGTGCGCCGTGAAGATTCTCCGCCTTCGCGACAATAACACCGTGCCGGATCTCAACACCTGCGCCCAGTGCACGGAATCCCTTCAGATGCTGATCAATCGGACGGCTTCCGATATTACATCCTCCCGGAAGCGGAACCTCCGCGTGCTTGTACTTCCCGAGAAGCGCACCCAGAAGATAATACGACGCCCGTATTTTCTTGATATACTCATAATCTACACTGACAGATCCGATGCTGCTCCCGCAGATCCTCACCGAATGGCGGTCAAGACGATCAACGGACGCACCGATAACCGAAATAGCGTCAAGCAGTACATTGATATCACTTACATCCGGCATATTCTCTATGGTTACCGGATCATCTGTCATAATTGCAGCTGTAAGTATAGCAAGCGCAGCATTCTTAGCTCCTCCAATCTCAACCTCACCGACAAGAGGATTGCCTCCCTTGATCACATACTTATCCATTCTCCACCTCAATATTCCCGGCTATCCTATCTCCCCTGACAGCCGTTCTAATATCTATGATAACCTGTCAAAAATCTATGACAACCTGTCAACGAGATAAAACGCGCTGCGCGAGTTTTTTCTCGTTATCGCGAAATGTTAATACCTGGTATTTCTTATCGTCACACACCCCAAATCCACCTTTTCAGACAAGGGCATTTACTTCCTCATATTAACCTACTTTTAATTTTTTGTAAAGCAACGCTGATCTCTCAGTGCCTCCTCGACCAGAGCCAGTGTGCCCTCTATATCTCGTCCGGACTCATCCACAACGATATCCGCATATTTTTCATAGAGAACACTTCTCTCCTCATAGAGATCTCTTAATGTCTGTCCGTCTCTCAGAACAACCCCTCGATTGTGCAGGTTTCCCAGACGACGCGTCAGATTCTTGTACGGAAGCTTCAGGTAGATAACTGTGCCGATCTCTCTGAGATGATGCATGGCTTCTTCCCCATATACGACACTTCCGCCTGTGGCGATTACCGATCGCTCTGTCTGGAGACCGGCATTCACCTCACTCTCGATCCGAAGAAAGCCATCTACTCCATCCTGCTCCAGGATTTCCTTCAGCAGACGGTTCTCCCTTTTCTGAATCAAAAGATCGGAATCCAGAAATTGATACCCGAGCTCTTTTGCCAGAATTACACCTAATGTGCTTTTCCCGGCTCCGGGCATTCCAATCAGCACAATATTATTCTTCATGACAACTCCATTCTCATTTGCATTCTCGCGGAGCACTGCTGAAAACCATGCAGGAATCTCTTTCTTGAACCATGCAAAAATCTGTTTCTTAATCAGAATAGAGAGATTGTACCCGCTCACGGTATAATTTGCAAGTGATTTTAAATTGTTCCAACTACAGTTCCATTTTCACGGACGAGATAAAACACACTGCGCGAGTTTTATCTCGCGATTGCGACGCCGCTTCAAACGAATATTTCGCATGCGGCTGCGGCTCACTGTTCGCACTAAAAAAGGGATCGGATTTCTCCGGTCCCTCGCTTTATTCCTGATTCTGGTGCCGATCAGACAATGCCCTGAGACATCATAGCGTCTGCAACCTTCTTGAAACCTGCGATATTCGCACCTGCAGCATAATCTCCTGCTTTGCCGTACTCTTTTGCGGCAGCATCAATATTATGTACGATATTGATCATGATCTGTTTCAGCTTTGCATCAACCTCCTCGAAGCTCCAAGACAGGCGCTCGCTGTTCTGAGACATCTCGAGTGCGGATGTAGCAACTCCTCCGGCATTTGCGGCCTTAGCAGGTCCGAAGATAACGCCGTTCTCCTTGAGATAATTTGTCGCATCCAGTGTGGTAGGCATATTTGCACCCTCACAAACAGCGGTTACGCCGTTTGCGACAAGTGTCTTCGCATCCTCAAGGTTCAGCTCGTTCTGAGTTGCGCACGGGAATGCGAAATCTGCCTTAACCGCCCATACTCCGCGTCCCTCATGATACTCGCTGTTCGGACGATACTTCTTGTACTCGGTCAGGCGCGCTCTGTTGACCTCCTTGATCTCCTTCAGAGCTTCTACATCAATACCGTCCGGATCATAAACCCATCCGGTGGAATCCGAGCAGGTAAGAACCTTCATACCGAGTTCCTGTGCCTTCTGAATCGCATAGATTGCAACGTTACCGGCACCGGATACAACCGCCGTCTTGCCTGCAACATCGATCCCATTGATCTTCATCAGCTCCTGTGTGAAGTAGATCAGACCGTAACCGGTAGCTTCTGTTCTTGCAAGAGAACCGCCGTAGGTAAGTCCCTTGCCGGTCAGAACGCCCTCATACAGTCCTGTAATTCTCTTATACTGGCCGTAAAGATAGCCGATCTCACGTCCGCCGACACCGATATCACCGGCCGGTACATCGGTATCCTGTCCGATATGACGATACAGCTCTGTCATAAAGCTCTGGCAGAAAGCCATAACCTCTCTGTCTGATTTTCCCTTCGGATCGAAGTCAGAACCGCCCTTGCCTCCTCCGATCGGAAGACCGGTCAGGCTGTTTTTGAAAATCTGCTCAAAGCCGAGGAATTTAATAATTCCGAAATATACAGAAGGATGGAAACGAAGACCTCCCTTGTACGGTCCAATCGCGCTGTTGAACTGTACACGGTATCCTGTGTTGACCTGAACCTGTCCCTTGTCATCAACCCACGGAACACGGAAACGGATCTGACGCTCCGGCTCTGTCAGTCTCTCAAGAAGAGCGGCCTTTCTGTACTCATCCTCATGCTTCTCAATCACAGGACGTACAGTCTCCAGGAATTCTTTCACTGCCTGATGGAACTCTGGCTCTGCCGGGTTCTTGGCAACAACTTTTGCATAGACGTCGTCTACATAAGACATGGTTGTGTTCCTCCTTAAAAAATATGCACTTTCATAAAAGAATAAAGACAAATGGATCGAATATCCTTTGTCTGTTTCCTGTGATGGATTATAGCATGTAGTCATATATCATGCAAGAATAAAATCATTCTTATTCAATTTATGTTATATATCGACCGGTATATACTTATTTTTTAGTATGTGATGCAAGTTTCGTTTTTTTTAATTCACTTTTACGAGTGTTCTTCCTGAACGAGATAAAACACGCTGCGCGAGTTTTATCTCGCTATCGCGAGGCCCGCCGCACACGAATACTTCGCATTCGGCTGCGGCTCACTGTTCGCGTAGAAAAAGCAGGTATTTCACAATATCTTTATCATAGACTGTGAAATGCCTGCCTGTCTTTTTAAGCCAGCCGAGAACGGCTCCCATTATGAATTTTCCTGAAGGGCACGCATGAAGGATGGAATCAGCTGCTTCTTTCTGGAAATGATTCCCGGAAGCACACAGCTTTCCTCTCCCAGCTCCTCACCCGGAAATGCTTCCGTGATCAGCTCTCTGGCGCCTTCTCCATAATAGAGGAGCTCCGTACACTCATCAATGATGTTGGTCAGCATGAAAAATACCATTTCAATGTCATGCTTGCCGCATTCCTGCTGCATGTGGGGATACAGCTTGTTCTTAATGAACTGCAATTCCTCCTTTGACATGGAGCTGATCTGACCGACACCGAACGTTTTGTTTTCAATGTTAAATTTCTTGAAATCCTGGTAGAAAATCTCTTCTGCCGTCTTATCCTCGAGATTGCTGCCGGCCCGGAACATATCTGACGCATACTGCTCAATATCCTCTACCCCGGCTATTCTTGCGAGATCCATTGCCACATTCTTGTCAAGCGGCGTACATGTCGGAGACCGGAACAGCAGCGTATCCGAAATGATTGCCGACATCAGAAGACCTGCTATCTTGGAAGGAATCTCCAGATTTTTCTCACGATAGATTTTATACATGATTGTGGCTGTACAGCCGACAGGCTCCATGCGGAAGAGAATCGGAGACATCGTCTCCAGGGAACCGAGACGGTGATGATCAATAATCTCAAGAATATCCGCTTCATCAACATTGAGAACCGCCTGTGACTTCTCATTATGATCTACCAGGATCAGCTTTTTGCCGCTTCTTCCGATCAGGTTTCTTCTGGAAATCGTACCGACATATTTTTCCTTTGCGTCAAGAATCGGGTAATCGCGGTGACGGCTGTTCTTCATAACTTCCTGAATATCATCGATCTTGTCTGCCATATGGAACAGGATCAGATTATCACGCATCATCAGATGCTTGATCGGAATTGCCTGATTGATCAATCTGGCAATTGTATAGGTATCGTGTGGACTGCTGATGATCACACAGCCCGACTCCTCTGCAAGCTTCAGGATGGATTTGCTGACAGGTGCACCGAGCCCGACTACAATACAGCTTGCTCCAAGATCCAGACAGCATAGCTGGTCCTCCGCACGGTTTCCGACGATAACCAGATCATTCTCGTTGATATAATTTCCCATCATATCGGGATGGAAAGCACCGATTACCACCTGGCCCTTGTTGAAATACCCGTTTCCATCGCCCACAAGAATGGAACCGTCAAGTGTCTCCGCGATTGAGCTGTAACGCGTATTCGCCTGTGCCAGAACGGTGCTGTCATAGACGTCCATATATGATTTCGCGATATCCGTTACCGTAATCAGCCCCTCAAGATCTCTTTTCTTAGTTGTAATGGGAAGCGTTACGATATTCTGTTCCTTCATGGATGCCCATGCCTTCTTGACCGAAATATCGCCGGAAACCCCCGGAACCTTGTGAATCTCAATTTCTTCTACCTGCGTGCCCGCATCCGGAAGATAACCTGGCAGTTCTACTCCAAAATGCCGCAGTACGAATTCCGTCTCTTCATTGATCTGACCCGCGCGCATCGCAAAATACGTATTGCTGTCGTCCGAGCGATTTTTGATATCTGCATAGGCAATTGCGGAACAGATAGAATCCGTATCAGGATTTCTGTGTCCTACGATATATACTTCATTCTTTTTTACCATAAACTGCTGCCTCTTATCGTATACGCACATCTGTGCTGCTCAATAATGCTTCGTCCTAAAAAAATAATATGACCATTCAGCCGGAAAGGACCCCACAGGTAGTATTTTCCGCTTTTAAATATGATGTGCTGAATAGTTACAATATACCATCTTATCGATTTACGGTAAAGTTTTAACTTCCGACAAATAAAATTCTATGGTATACTGAGAAAAGGATTTGCGTGAATCCGGAGTTTTCCGGAATCCTGCAGTATATTTCAACAATAATTTATATATGAGGTGATTGTATTATGGCAGATGAGAACATGACCATGGAAGATTTTTCCAAAGCAGTCGACGACTCCTTTACATCCTTTAAAGATGAGGGAGAAGCAAACTGGGAAAAATTAAAAGAGTATCAGGCAGAGAAGACTCCGCTCACCGTTACCGTTGACGGCGTAGTTAATAAGGGAGTCATCTCCAATGTGGAGGGCGTTCGTGGATTTATTCCGGCTTCACGCCTTGCGCTCGGACATGTGGATGATCTGAATGCTTATCTCGGCAAGGAAATTCAGGTAATTGTCCGTGAAATCGATGAGCAGAAGGGCCGTCTGATTCTCTCTGCCGTTGAGCCCCTTCGCGCAAAACAAAACGAGGAAAGAAAAGCACGCATCAACGCTATCGAAGTTGGAGCAGTTCTTGACGGAAAGGTTGAGAATATCCAGTCCTATGGCGCATTTATTGATCTCGGAGATGGTCTGTCCGGTCTCGTTCATATCTCTCAGATCTCCCGCAAGAGAATTAAATCTGTAGAGGATGTTCTTCAGCCGGGACAGGAAGTAAAGGTAAAGGTTATCGCCGTCAAAGACGGTAAACTCAGCCTCTCCATGAAAGCACTCGAAGAAGGCGGAGACGATCGAAACGAAGACAGAGCGGCTGCACCAAAGGATTACAAGCTTCCGAAGTCAGAAGACATTTCTACAAACCTCGGATCTCTCCTGAAGGGAATCAAACTGAACTGATCCAGCAGTTTTTTCCGCAATACGGATTTTCATGATGATTCTCTTCTTTGATTTTCATGATGACCGTCTTTCATACGTATAAAAAAATGCTCCCTTCCGAGCTGACCGGCAAATGATACAAGCCGAGGCCCGGAAGGGAGTTTTTTATTATTTGCTATCTTTCGGACTCGCGACCATATCCAGCTTCTCCGATGGAAATTTTCTCACCAGATTTTCCTTTTCTGCTTTCGAGAGCTGTTTTACCTCAACCTCTCTGCGCATAGCATCCGTTTTTTTCTCAAACGTTTCATAGTACACCAACTCCACTGGAAGATGGCTGTGGGTGTATTTTCCGCCTTTTCCTTCCTGATGCGTTCTTACCCTCTTCTTCAGATCATTTGTCCATCCGGTATACAACGACCCGTCTGAACATCGAAGCATGTAGGTAAAACATGATTTATCCACATTATTCATATGTTATCCACAAATTTGTCAACTTATCAACATTATCTCATCAAAAAAGGTCTCCGAAAAACAACAGGAGACCCAAGCGATTGGTATTATACTTACGCAGCCGGAAGCTGACTATAGATCGTAACGGCGTCATTTATGTGAGGGGTTGCATTTACATCACCGGCTGCCCCCGCCGTAACTAAAATATACTCCACTCCATTTGCATCGGTAGCCATACTGGCCAGACAATGACCGGCTTCATCGGTATAACCCGTTTTTCCACCTACAATAGTTGCTCCATTGTCAAGAGTAGAGGAAGCCAGATTCACAAACGTTGTACTGCTTAAAGCAATACCGGCGCTATGAACCGATGTAGCCTTCGTCGTATAGATATGTGTGGAAAAAATAGTCTTGAAGGTTTCGTTCTTCACTGCGTATTCAAGTAATTTTGCCATGTCCTGACAGGTAGAGTAATGATTTTCATCCTGAAGACCGGTTGCATTTACAAAATTTGTCGATGTCATTCCGATCTCCTGTGCTTTTTGATTCATCAGAGTTACAAAATCAGCCTCAGAACCTGCTACATAATTACAGATCGCATAGCATGCATCTGCTCCGGAAGGAAGCATAATTCCGTAAAGAATATCGAGAACCGGTACGGTTTCTCCTGCTTCAAACCCGGCAGTTGCCGCTCCCTGCGCGTATGCTGTATTAAACTCCGTCCCGTCAAAGGTGTAGGTAGCACTCAAGTCGTCAATATGTTCAATTGCGACAAGTACAGTCATGATCTTTGTCATGGAGGCCGGATAGATCCTCGCCGTGCTGTTCTGATCCAGCACCTGCGCATTATCTTTAACACGAACCATGTAAACATCCGGACTCGATACATTGCTGATATCAATCGTGGGTACAGGCCCGAGATCTTCTGTCTCGGTTGAACCGTTTGTCGATGAATTTGATGTAACATTCTCATCAGAAGAAGAGAAAACCGTCTTGTCACCAACATAGGTCATAGACAAGCTTGTCACCGCCTCGCTTCCAATCTGATTATTCTCCGCATCGATCCTTCCCTTTAACAAAATAACGAGAACCAGTACGATTATAATTGCCAGAACAATAACTATACTCGAAATGATTAACAGAATCTTGCGCTTTAATGCCCGCTCCCTGGCTTTTCTGGCCTTTCGCTCCTCTCTGTTTTCATCATAATCTCTTTCTTCCGGTTTCATGAAACTCCCCTTATATTCTTATTAATGATCCTTTCAGATGGGATGAATTACTCCTAAACAGTATATCTTGTACTTTGCGAAAAATCAACAAAAGCAAAATTCTTCGCGTCACTTCGTGCTCATACTTGGTTACTGTTCACCCACCCAACTATGTACGGCAAGGATTTTACAGTCCTGTTGCCATTCGCAAACTGGCTGT
>OMUU01000045.1 GCA_900314295.1 uncultured Lachnospiraceae bacterium
TCCTCTTCCTCCTCCGGCTTTGCAGTTTTTGAAATTAAATTGTTCACAATCATTGACAAGAATAAAAGATATGCTATACTACACTTAATCAGCACTCTAATGACACGAGTGCTAATACATAGAGCGGTCCTTAAAGCCGTTCAGCTCGGAAAACGAGCAGCATCACACAGTTTTTGCCAGAAGAAAGGCGATTTCAGACAAGAAATTGCAGCAATGAACCGGAGAGTGGAGACACCTGTAAGAAATTTTAGAAGCTCCGGTCGCCATTGCAGAAAAGAGGAATGCATATGAATAGTTATCTGGTTATACCTTCTTATGATACTGTCATCCTTCCCGATGTCGATTATCAGCTCGGCGTTGAGGAACTCAATGAGGATGAGAGAAGCCGTATCAAAATAGACGACAATAAAGCACTGATCGTGCCTATGAAAGAAGCAAAGGATAAGAAAAATCTGACGATGGACGATGTCCTGGGATTTGGCGTGCTCGCAGATGTCATAGACATAAATTCTACAAATGCCGGACTGCGTGTTCACGCAAGGACCAGGGAAAAGGTTGAAATTACCGGACTTTCCTGGAACGGGGATATCCTGGAGGCCACCTTTGAACCCAAGGACGAGGTGCTGGATATCACATTAAAGGGAGAAAAGGATCTCCTGGATGCTCTGAAGAAGGATTTTACAGAGCTGACCACGCATTTCCAGGGCGGACAGATTGCGGCAGGTTATGTTGAGAGATGCAAGACGATCAATGAACTGGCGGCAATGTTCTGCCAGTTCCTGGATATGAGTCCGGAAGAGAAATATGCACTTCTGCAGACGGATTCGATGAAGCAGAGAGGTCTGCTGATTGAAGAAGCCGTGAAGCGGTTCAAGGGAACCATCGATATGCAGGAGGCGCTGAACGACAGATATAACGCGACCGAAGGGAATTTTTACAAAAAAGCGGCTATTGAGAAGCAGATCGGACTCCTGCAGAAGGAGCTGGACGACATGGATCCGGAGGCTGCGGATGAGGAGAACGATTATCGGAAGAAAATTGAGGAATCCGGCATGCCGGCTGAGGCAAGAAAGGAGGTCGACCGGGTATTAAAGCGCTACATGGAGATGCAGCCGAATGATCCGGACAAGGCCTCCTCAGAAAACTACCTGGATTTCGTTACTTCGCTGAAGTGGAAACCAGATGATCTGCCGAAGGTCGATCTGAAGGCGGCCAGAAGAATCCTGGACAAGGATCATTACGGACTGGACAAGGTGAAGGAGAGGATTCTCCAGCAGCTGGCAGTGATGGCGCTGAAAAAGAAGCAGGAGGGATCCATTCTCCTTCTGGTCGGTGCTCCCGGAACCGGAAAGACCAGTATGGGCAAGAGCATTGCCGAGGCACTGGGCAGAAAATATGTACGAATCAGTCTGGGCGGTGTAAGAGATGAGGCGGAGATCCGCGGTCACCGCAGAACCTACGTGGGAGCAATGCCGGGACGTATCATGGAGGGAATCAAGCGTTCCGGGGCGATGAACCCGGTTGTGGTTCTCGACGAGGTCGACAAGCTGACCGAGGGAGGATTCAGCGGAGATCCGTCCAGTGCACTGCTTGAGGTGCTGGATCCGGAGCAGAACAACACCTTTGTGGATCATTACATGAATATCCCATACGATCTCTCCGGTGTGTTCTTTATCTGCACAGCGAACAGCTGGGATACGATTCCGCAGCCTCTGCTGGACCGGATGGAGGTTATCCAGCTGAATGGCTACACACCTTATGAGAAGGAGCAGATCGCGAAGAAGCATCTTCTTCCAAGGGCGATGGAGGACAACGGTCTGACCAAAAAGGATATCAGCGTGACAGACGGAGCGATCCGGAGAATTGTGTCCGAGTACACAAGCGAAGCGGGTGTCCGTGGATTAAAGAAGCAGCTCGACAAGCTCTGCAGGGTAGTCGCCGCGAAGCTGGTTGAGGAACGGTCGGAGACGGAAACCAGTACCGCTGCCGCAGATGCGACGGAACCGGCGAACGAAGAGAAGGCGGTGACTGCAGCGGAAGCAGCCGGCGAGACAGAATCCGGGACACAGGCGAATGTCGTGGAAGAAACGCGAGATGGCGGGGAGCCGACGACGGACGCGGAACAGAATGTTAAGTCCGGTAAGATTTCGGTGAAAGAGAAAAATGTGCCGGATTTTCTGGGCAATAAGAGAATTCTCCATGACCGCGTGCAGAAGCACAATCCGGCAGGAATCGTGACCGGACTTGCATGGACGCAGGCAGGCGGTGAGATTCTGTTTATCGAAACCACTGCAATGCGAGGGAGCGGTCAGATCAAGCTCACAGGCCAGCTGGGCGATGTCATGAAGGAATCCGCATCGATCGCCGCAAGTCTTCTGAAGTCGTATTATATCGACAGTGATCTGAATTTCAGGGAGAGAGATATTCATATCCATGTGCCGGAAGGGGCAGTACCGAAGGACGGTCCTTCGGCAGGCGTCACAATGTTCACGGCTTTGACCTCGCTGGTGAACAACAAGCCGGTGCCGTCGGATCTGGCGATGACCGGTGAAATTTCTCTCAGAGGCCAGGTTCTTCCGATCGGAGGACTTCCGGAGAAGCTCATGGCGGCGCAGCGTGCGGGAGTAAAAAAGGTCCTGATTCCGAAGGATAATGAGAGAGATCTCGAGGATGTTCCGAAGGAAGTCAGAGATCATCTGACAATTGTCCCGGTTGAGAATGTGCGGCAGGTGATAAAGGAAGCAATTGGGATTGAGCTGCCGAAGCCGAAAAATAACCCGTTCGAGTGGATGAAGGGCGACGAGTCCGAGAACGATAAGAATGGGGAAGATAAAAAACAATAACACAGAGGACGGAAGCTGTTGCGAAGGCAGGAAGCGATCCGGATCCATACAGGAGAGCAAGAGGCGGATATGCAGGACGATGTCACACAAGAATACACGATCAGAAGGATCGCTGTCATACACACGGATTTCGGGGAAAAGTTTGGCATTCCCCGGCAGAGTGGTCTGGCGGATACGAGAGCCGAGATCATCTTTGAGCCTGAATATGCTTCGACAGAGGCAGTGAGAGGACTGGATGCTTTTAACTACCTGTGGCTGATCTGGCAGTTTTCGGAGAACAAAGACAGTGGATGGCATCCGACGGTGCGTCCGCCCAGGCTGGGAGGAAATACGCGAATGGGGGTCTTTGCCACCCGTTCGCCCTTCCGGCCGAATGCACTGGGACTCTCATCGGTGAAGCTTGAGAGAATAGAGGAAAGGGAAGGCGTCGGTCCCGTACTTCATGTCAGGGGCGCGGATCTGATGGACGGGACACCGATCTTTGACATCAAACCGTACATTCCCTATGCAGATGTCCATGAAGATGCACTGGAGGGCTTTACCGGGCCCACCAAGGGTTATTCGCTGGGGGTAAGGATAAAGGATGACCTTCTAAAGAACAGCGGGTTTCCGGAAGAAAAAACAGAAGCACTGCGACAGGTCCTTTCTCAGGATCCGAGGCCATCATACCAGGAGGATCCGGAACGAATCTACGGGATGAACTTTGCCGGGTTTGAGGTTAAATTTAAAGTCCGGGAAGGGGAACTGGAAGTCGCATCGATCGAAAAAGCCATGATAACAGAAAGCATTAATAACAGAAAGCATTAATAGCAGAAAGCGTTAATAATAGAAAGCGTTATAACAGAAAGCGTCAATAACAAAACGCATTTCCTATAAACAGACAAGTGACCGCATCTGCGGCGATGAAAAAGGGTACGTCGATTCTCATGAAATTCTTTAATGAGATGACGTGCCCTTTTTTACGCGAACAGTGAGCCACAGGGGAATATGAAGCGTGGTTTACCTTGATGTAACTGAAAAGCCATCGTCGATATTGGTCGCGCTTTTCACATGCCGAGGGTGACTTTATTTTCGAAGAGAATATAGACAAGTGTTTACGTTGCGCGCAATTAGTTTAACGGATGTTAACATGAATCCGGTTACGAAGTTTACATACCGCATGTCATGATAAGTACTGCATGGATAAGAGTGCAAACAATTCAAAAAAACTTGTGAGGAAACAAAAAGGAGAATAACCATGAAACGAAAAACGATGACACTGGTTCTTGCGGGAATTTTAGGAGCATCTTTATTGGCAGCCGGCTGCGGCAGCTCTTCGTCTGCATCTGAGGATAAAAAGGATAGCGCATCCACTTCCGCCGCAGCGACAGAGGCAGCAGATGCTTCTTCTGATGCATCAGCGGCAGAGAGCACAGTTGCTTCTGCGTCCGGTGAGGAGGCTGCATCTACCGCATCTGCGGATCTATCCGGAACGGTCGGCACCGATGGTTCTACTTCCATGGAGAAAGTAATCAGCTATCTGAGTGAATCGTTCATGGAGGAGTATCCGAAGGTAGAAGTGACCTACAATCCGACCGGTTCCAGCTCCGGCATTCAGGCGGTTACCGAGGGAAGTACCGATCTCGGTCTTGCAAGCCGTGATCTGAAGGACGAAGAGAAGGATGGGCTTACGCAGACAACGATCGCGATCGATGGCATTGCTATTATTGTGAATCCGAACAATAAAGTAAAGGATATCAGTCTGGATCAGATCAAGCAGATCTACACCGGTCAGATTACAAACTGGAAGGATGTGGGAGGCGATGACGCGGAAATTGTGTGCATCGGACGTGAAGCGGGATCCGGTACAAGAGACGGATTTGAGTCGATCACCGATACAAAGGATCAGTGCAAGCTTTCTCAGGAACTGACCTCTACCGGCGACGTAATCCAGACGGTCGCAAACAATCCGAGTGCGATTGGATACGCTTCGATGGCGGACCTGAACGACACGGTACAGAAGCTTACCGTTGACGGCGTAGAGTGCACGGAGGATACCATCCTGGATGGAACCTATAAGATTCAGCGAAACTTCAATGTCATTACTAATGACAGCAAGAAGCTCAGCGCGCCGACACAGGCATTCTACGATTACATCACCAGTGATGCGGCTGCGGATCTGATTGAAAAGGCAGGCGCGGTTCCGGTTTCCAAAAAGAAATGATTGCAAGTGGGCTTTTCCGCTTGAAATCAGGATGAGCTGAATCGTCACAAATGAATCAGAGACAACCTACAAGAGACAACATGAAGAATACATAATATATAGAAAAATACAGAAAACACAGAAAACACAGAAAACACAGAAAACACAGAAAACACAGAAAACACAGATATAAGGATTGAGGTTATGCAGATATCTTCGGCAACAGATATAAAAGAAAGCTCCGAATCCGGCAGAAAGCCGGGTTCGGGAAGTGAAAAAACAGGTTATTACAGGGCGGCAGGGCCTTCGATGATGGAGAAGAAACAGAGAAAGAAGAATGCAGCCGAAAAAGTGATGAATGGCATTTTTTTCGTATGTGGAATGATTGCGATAGCTTTTGTGCTGTTCATCACGGCCTTTTTGGTAAGCTCCGGCGTACCTGCGATCGGTAAGATCGGAATTACAAAGTTCCTGTTTGGATCTGTGTGGGCATCCACAGCTGCGGAGCCGAAGTTCGGCATTCTGCCCTTTATCCTGACCTCTGTATACGGAACACTGGGGGCAATTATTATCGCTGTTCCGATCGGGTTGCTGTGTGCTATCTTTCTGGCAAAGGTGGCGAGCAGCAGGATTGCATCGCTGATCCGCTCTGCCGTTGAGCTTCTGGCGGGCATTCCCTCTGTTGTATATGGCCTTGTGGGCATGATCGTTATTGTGCCGATGATCCGGGAAATGTTTGATCTGTCCGATGGCGCAAATCTTCTCTCTGCCATTCTGGTACTGTCGGTCATGGTTCTTCCGAACGTGATCAGCGTATCGGAAACGGCTCTTCTGGCCGTCCCGAAGGAATATGAGGAGGCAAGTCTCGCACTTGGGGCTACATGGACCGAAACGGTATTTAAGGTATCGGTTCCGGCTGCCTCCAGCGGTATTGCATCTGCGGTTGTACTTGGTGTGGGTCGTGCGATCGGTGAGGCAATGGCGGTCATGATGGTTTCCGGTAATGTAGCGAATATGCCGGGGCTTTTCAAGAGTGTGCGTTTCCTGACGACGGCGATCGCGAGCGAAATGTCTTATTCATCCGGGCTTCAGAGACAGGCGCTGTTTTCCATTGCGCTTGTATTGTTTGTCTTTATTATGATCATCACACTTCTTCTGAACTTTGTGTTCAAGAAGAAAAAAGATTGATAGGAAAAGAAAGGAAAGAAGGCCGGAGCATGAACGAAAAGATATCGTTATCAAGAAGAATAAAAATCAAGGTCCTGAATTTTTTAATGTATTTGTCCTTTATCCTGATCCTGGCACTGGTTGGAGGGCTGATCGGCTACATCTGCTTCCGGGGGCTTCCGAACATCAGCTGGAAGTTCCTCAGCTCCAAGCCGAGCCTGCTCAAGGATGTGATCGGAATTTTGCCGAATATCCTGAATACGCTCTATATCGTGCTGATCACCCTCGTTATCGTTCTGCCGCTCGGCGTGGGCACAGCGGTTTATTTGAATGAATACGCCAGGAACCGGAAACTGGTGTCGCTTATCGAATTTGCTACAGAGACACTTGCCGGAATTCCATCCATTATATATGGTCTGGCAGGTATGCTGATTTTTGTACAGTTTTTCTCAATCGGAACCAGTCTGCTTGCCGGTTCCCTGACACTGGTCATCATGACATTACCTACGATCGTCAGGACCACACAGGAAAGTTTGAAAACCGTTCCAGACAGCTATCGTGAGGGAAGTCTGGCCCTGGGCTCGGGCAAATGGCATATGGTGCGCACGGTAGTTCTCCCGTCTTCCATCGACGGTATTGTGACGGGCTGTATCCTGGCTATCGGACGAATCGTTGGAGAAAGTGCGGCCCTGCTGTTCACCGCAGGCATGGCGAATAATATCCTTTCTGTGAAAGATGCGGTGACTCCGGGAAATGCCGGCTCGACATTGACGGTTGCCCTGTATATGTACGCAAAGGAACGGGGTGAGTTCGGAGTTGCCTTTGCGATTGCGGCCATTTTGCTGATACTGACATTGCTCATTAATCTGTCGGCAAAGCTTGTAGCCCGCAAACTTAAAGTGAATATCGATGCGTGAAACGATTTACAATTGGAGATGAAGGGCGCTCTCAGGGCTTTAAGGACAAAGGACACAGTAACGGTAAGTTAAGGAAACTATTCAGAACCTCCGGTTTCGAGAACCTGAGGTTCTCGAAATATACGGAACAGATACAAGCATAGATTGAAAAAGACAGGAACGGAAAATGGCGAATATCATGGAAGCACACAACCTGAATCTCTGGTATGGAGAGCATCAGGCGTTAAAAAATATCAATTTGGACATTCAGGAGCATAAGATTACAGCCCTGATCGGCCCCTCCGGCTGCGGTAAGTCTACCTTTATGAAGACGCTGAATCGCATGAATGATCTGGTAGACGGATGCCGGATCGAAGGCGATGTATTTCTGAATGGCACGGATATCTATAAGGATATGGATGTAAACATCCTTCGAAAAAGAGTCGGAATGGTTTTTCAGAAGGCGAATCCGTTCCCGATGTCCATCTACGATAACATTGCCTACGGTCCGAGGCTTCATGGAATCCATAATAAGGCGGCCCTGGACGAGATCGTAGAACGCTCTTTGAAACAGGCGGCGATCTGGGACGAGACAAAGGATCGGCTGAAGAAGAATGCACTGGGAATGAGCGGAGGGCAGCAGCAGAGGCTCTGCATCGCACGGGCGATTGCGGTGGAGCCGGAGGTCCTTCTGATGGATGAATCAACCAGCGCGCTGGATCCGATTTCTACCGGAAAAATTGAGGAGCTCTGTCTTGAACTGAAAAAGAAGTACACGATTGTGATGATCACACACAATATGCAGCAGGCAAACCGTATCTCTGATATCACGGCGTTTTTCCTTCTGGGAGAGTTAATCGAAGTCGGAGAAACGCAGAATATCTTCCTCAACCCGAAGAACAAGAAGACGGAAGAGTATATCACGGGCAGATTCGGCTGATGATATATGGTGATATAACGGATGCGATACAAACGATTCAATATACCGGATGCAAAACATATAATGCAATAAAGCCGATGCAATACAAACGGTGCGAGATAAATAATACAATACAGCTGAGCAAAAAGGAATTTCGTTTGTGGACAGAAGAAAAAGAAGAGGGATCAGGGAGATATGGCAAATAGAACAGAATATGACGCAGAGCTTCGTGAGATCAATGTACTGATTCACGAAATGGGAAAGGAAGTAAAAAGATCCATTGACCGGATCATTCACGCTTTTCCGGAGAGAGACGCAAAGCTTGCGAGTGAAGTCATGGAACGAGACGATATCATTGACAAAATGGAGACAGATATCGAAGAAAGGTGCATTAACATCGTAGTCAAGCAGGCGCCCCTGGCATCGGACTGGAGAAAAATCGCCTCCTATATGCGGATGATCGGGGATCTGGAGAGGATTGCGGACAACAGCAGCGATATCAGTATCTATATAATAAAATTATCTAAGCTGCCGGAAGTAGAGGTGCCTTACGAGTTTCACAAGATGTTTCTGACCATGCGTGAAATGGTCGGGAATACCATCGAGAGCTTTTTTACCGGGAATATAGACCTGGCGAAGGATGTCAGTGCACAGGATGATATCGTAGATCAGGGCTTTGATTCTGTCGTGAAAGAAATTACGGAAAAGATTAAAGCCGATCCTGAAAATACAGAGCAGTATATCAACTATCTGATGGTCGCCAAGTATATTGAGCGGATGGCAGACCATTCAGAAAACATTGCATCCTGGGTATCGTTTATTGTAAAAGGACAGCTTCAGATGTCATACACAGACCGGTATCAGAAGGAAAGCCAGCAGTTTCAATTCTACGAGTAATGGAAGGAAGAAAGCAGGGGCCTTTTTTACACATCGTGAAAAGGGCTCCTGTTTTCTATGTAAAGCTTAACATAGAATTAATATCAGAGCCCTATCGGAGTTTACATTCCCTTGGGTAGACTGTAGACTATTAACAGATTCCGGCCTTATTGAGGATGAATACAGGAATCGAATGAGGCAACCGGTATGTAAAGATTGCCGTGAGAATTGTTTTGAGGAGATGTGAGAATTTGTCATGATTTATATTCTGGAAGATGACGATAACATTAGAAAACTTGTCAGCTATGCACTTGCGCGGGAAGGATATGAGGTGAAAGGGTTTGCGGAACCGAAGACCTTTTACGCCGGAATGGAAGAAGGGCTTCCGGAGTTGATCCTGCTTGACATCATGCTCCCCGGGGAGGATGGTCTCAGCATCCTGAAAAAAATCCGTAAAAATATCCGTACGGAGGATGTTCCAGTGATCATGCTGACGGCAAAGAGCAGTGAGTTCGACAAGGCGAACGGACTGGATCTTGGTGCGGATGATTACATCGCAAAGCCCTTCGGGATTGTCGAACTGACCTCCAGGGTCCGCGCAGTCCTTCGAAGAGCGAAGCGGACGAAAAATCAACCGGAGAATGCGTATCACGTCGGAAAGCTTTACGTGAATCCGGATAAACACATTATCCAGGTAGATGGGGAGGAGGTATCCCTGTCCTATAAGGAATATTGTCTGCTGATGGCCCTTTTGGAAGCAAGAGGGAATGTGGTACACCGTGAAGAGCTCCTGACAAAGGTCTGGGGAGAATTTTACGGAGAATCCCGGACGCTGGATGTGCATATTCGAAAGCTTCGTGTAAAGCTGGGCGAGGAAGCCGGCAAGTATGTGCAGACGGTCAAGGGGATCGGGTATAAAATCGAGGAATGCTGATTTGAGTCCGGTGACGGAATGCTGATTAAATCCGGTAACGGAATACGGATTAAATCCGGGGACAGAATACGGATTCACATGAAAAGGTCAGGCAGGTGCCAATGAGTCATAAAATATTCAGATCAACGTTTGTTATTTCTATATTGATTTTTCTGTTGACGATGGGCGTCACTGTGGTTCTTTTGTTTGGCCTGTTAGAGAACAGAACTCTTGATGAACTGCATGAGGAGGCCAATATCCTGTCCTATGGTATAGAAGAAAAAGGGGAGGCATACCTGAATCATATTCAGACGGACCGCAGAATTACGTTAATCGATGATGACGGAACGGTGCTGTACGACAATGAGGCGAATGCTTCTTCCATGGAAAATCACAGAGATCGGACGGAAGTAAAGGAAGCCTTAAAGTCCGGCGAAGGACACAGCATTCGAAAATCCGAGACGATGACAGAGGAGACCATCTATTACGCGGAAAAAATGGATGACGGAAGAGTTCTCCGCGTCGCCGTGACGCAGTATTCGATCTGGGCAATCCTCGGACGGCTGGCCAGACCTGCAGTCATTCTCTTTATGGCGACGGTTTTGCTCTCGCTTGTCCTGTCAAACATGGTGACCAAAAATATTCTGAGCCCGTTGAATAAGATCGATCTGGATCATATCGAGAAGAACGATGTGATTTACGATGAGCTGGCTCCCCTTTTGAACCGGCTTCAGTCTCAGCAGGAGACCATCCGGAGACAGCTGAATGCCGCCAGGCAGAAGCAGGAAGAATTCAATCTGATCACGGAGAACATGTCCGAGGGATTTCTGGTGATTGATAAAAATACGGATATACTTTCCTGGAACCCGTCGGCACTTCGGCTTCTCGGAATAGTCGACGAACCTTCGGGAAGCGTTCTGCGGCTGAATCGGACAAAGGAATTCCGAGAGACCATTTTCAAGGTTCTGTGCGGAAAGAAAGAGGAGCTGGAGCTTCAGAGGGAGAACCGGACCTATAAGCTGATTGCGAATCCGGCGTATGATGATAATCACGGCGAGGTGATCGGAGCGGTTATCGTGATATTAGATGAGACGGAAAGTATTAAGAGAGAGAATTTCCGGCGCGAATTCACCGCCAATGTATCGCATGAACTGAAGACGCCGCTTACGTCTATTTCGGGATTTGCGGAGCTGATGATGGCGGGAGGAATGCCGGAGGACACCGTTATGGATTTTTCCAAATCCATCTATGATGAGGCAAGCCGGCTGATTTCTCTGGTGAATGACATTATCAATCTGAGCTCGCTGGATGATGACAGCGTCGAGTATGACTGGGAGATGCTGGATCTGTATGAGGTCGCCTCGGAGGAGATCCGCCACGTACAGGCTGCGGCGGATAAGAAGGATGTGTCCATCTGTCTGTCAGGTGATCATGGAAAAATTACCGGTGTCAGACGGGTCGTCGCAGAGATGATCTACAATATCTGCGACAATGCGGTGAAGTACAATAAAGAGCATGGAAGTATCGATGTGAAAATACAAACGACGTCCAATCATGTGCTTGTCCGCGTACAGGACACCGGAATCGGTATCCCGGAGGCGGACCAGAGCCGCATTTTCGAGAGGTTTTACCGGGTGGATAAGAGTCATTCGAAGGCAGTCGGAGGAACAGGATTGGGGCTTTCGATTGTAAAGCACGGCGCGCAGCTGCATAATGCGCAGATCAAAGTAGAGAGCAGGCTGAATAAAGGAACCACGATTACGCTGCGGTTCCGCAAGCACGCCTGAGAAGAGGAAAAACGGCAGCTTCGTTGAGAAGCTGCCGTTTTTGAGTGGTGCGCTTTTTTTACGCGAACAGTGAGCCGCAGCCGAATGCGCAGTATTCGTGTGCGGCGAGCGTCGCGATAGCGAGATAAAACTCGCGCAGCGTGTTTTATCTCGTTTCAAGGATCAATACCCGGCCTGGCCGTCATCGGCTGCGTTCTGTGCATAAGCGGAGTTGTCTCCTCCGGCATTATCTGTTCCGGCATCGTCATTTCCGCTACTGTAGGTGTCGGATGGTGCGTACCCGGAATTGTCGGTTCCGGCGGTATTGTCGGAGCCATTGTTCCCGCCGTTGTCAGGAACTTGTCCGGCATCATAGTTGTCTGTGCCGTCGGAGCCGGTGCCGTAACCGGCGCCTCCGGTATATCCATTGTCTGCTCCGCCGTCGTTATAGGTACCGTCTGCATTGTTATTTCCGTCGGTATTTGCCGTGCCATCGGGCTCTGACGGGGACGAATCGTAGGTCCCCGTGGTTCCGTCCGGATCGTCCTGGAATGGCAGAGAATCGTCCGGTATGGCGTTTTCTGTTTGTGTCCAGGTGTCTTCGGAGCTGTCCGCGCCGGAATCGGACTCTGTGGTGCCTGTTGTGGAAGATGGCGTCGAGGAGGCCTTTGCCTTGAACAGGTCTCCATTTGCGGAGGAACCGTATAAATAATTGATCAGAGCTTCGTGGCAGGCATTGAGATCCGGGACAAGCACAGATTGCCCGTCAATGGAATCCGCTGTAAACATTCCGTCTCCGGGCAGGGTCGCCGCATTCATGTCGGATCCGCACAGCAGAGCATAGAGACAGGCTCTGGTCAGGTAGGGATCGGTCATGTCAGTGGTGATGCTGGGCGCTGCCTGATTCAGTACCTTCAGGATGGAGAAGGGATTCGACTTCATCTTTGCGAATGCCGCCTGGATAATTTTCTTCTGGCGGTTCACGCGGTCCCAGTCGGAGTTGCCGACATATCTCATTCGCGCATAGCAGAGCGCCTGTTCCGGGGTCAGGGAATTCACACCCTCCACCAGCCCCCAGGGTTCATTTACCTGTGCATTGTCTATACTGGATCCGAGACCTTCGTTGGCGTTCATATAGGTCGCTTCATCATAAGAAAGGTCGATGTCAAGATTTCCTACAGACGTGATGGCTTTCAGAAAGCCATCCAGATCGACAACGGCATTTCCATCGATGTCGATACCGAAGTTTTCCTGAACGGTTTCATCCAGTGTCTCCAGACCGCCGACCGCGTAGGCGGCATTCATTTTTGCGGAATAATCTGTTCCGGCAATCGGGACATAGGTATCTCGCATCAGAGATACCAGCGTGATTTTGCGCGTCTTGCTGTTGAAGCTGCAGATGATCATGGTATCTGAACGGGTCTGTGTCTCTCCCGCTCGGGCATCTTCACCGATCAAGAGAATGTTCATGACCCCGCGTTCACTGTAGGTTTCCACTCCGGCTGCTTCCGTGGCGGAATCTGCCGTTGTATCCGCGACCGGATCGACGCGGTTGAGTTTGCTGAAGGCCGTATGCAGCAGGACGGCAATTGCTATAGCGAGAGCAATAAGAATGCCAAGAAGAATCAGGAAAAACTTTCGGATGGGATGTCTTTTTTTTCTGTGACGGCGTCTGCCATAATCGTCGTCAAAATCGTCACGTCTGTGTCCCCGGTTATTTCCGGAATTCCTTCTGTGGGAATCGTAATTGTCGTAATCTCTGTAGGATGCCTTTTTCTTTCGGGGAGCAAATCCGAAGTCATAGGTATCGCCGGGATCATAGTCGTCATCGTCAGGATCCTCATCCGGGTATTCATCCTGCGTGCGCTGATAGTAATTTTTGTTCGGATTACCGGCGGACGAGCTGCGATATTCGGGAAAAGGGTCAGATGAAACGCTGGTGAAAGTCGTATCGTATTCCGGAACATGTATTTCACGTGTTCCCTCGTTCAGATATTCTTTGTCTCTGGTGTTCATTTAAATCCTCCGTGGAAGTCTGGTATGCGAGAGCAGAGGTCCTGTTAACCCGTTGTCATTTGCAAACCGACTGTGACAAATAATGATCCTGTGTGGATTTTCAAAGAGATTATCCTTACCTCCTGACCGCTGTGTCATAGAAGACGAAGTAGTCGGGGCGGTGACGGGACGTGCGGGTATCGATCGTTATGGGAACAAACTGAACGACACGGGTTGTCGCGGCAAGGTGGTTGCGGGCTGCCGTCTCGGACAGCGCGGGAATTATTACATAAAAAGGACGCTGTTTTTGCTGAATTATAGCACACTCGTGTTTTTTAAACAAATATTAAAAAAGAATAAAAAACAACATTGGCGTGGGAATTATCCCGGATGGCTTATCCTGCCGAAAGGTGCTGCTCAGCAACTACAAGGATCTGAATTTGCCGGAAAACGGCAGGATGATTCTCAGGCTGTTTGAAGCAGCTGTGATAGAGATTGGTTGACAGAAGAAAAGCCCGGCCATAAGGCCGGGCCTTTCTTAAGGCTCGTATCAATCAATCATTTGTCTCGTCTGTTTCTTCTGATGCAGGTTTTCTGCCTCTTTTCTTGGTAAGGTCCGGGAGCTTTACATCCCGCTCAATCTGTTCGGCAAACTTCATGTAGTTTGTCATCGTGTTTTTTACCTTAAAGCGTCCGCCTGCATTCGGCCGGATGGTAAGACTCTTTGCGTGAATCGCATCCTCTGAATTCTCCTTCTTAACAGTCCGGATCTGATCAAATGCTGTGATCTCCGGCTTTCCGAAGGAGGCCTGATAGCGGATGGTATTGCCCTCCACGAAGACCCGCTCACAGAGGGCCTTTCTCTGCATGAAGAAGAAAATCAGTCCGGTGATCAGCGCCACGAGAATTTCGGCGGCAATCGCAATCAGCTGCCTCTGCGTATCGCTCTTCAAGGCCAGCCAGCCGATGAAGATCTCAATCACACATCCAAGCAGCAGAATACTGAAGCCAATGAACACACCGCTCATCGCATTCCGCATGATGTAATGCGAAGGGTCTTTATCCTTTGCCATCTTCTTCTCATAACGGGTCACGCCGGCCGTCGCGGTGCTGATAATGGATATCAGAAGCAGCAGAACGCTGACGAAAACACCGGACCACTTGATCAAGAAAGGTAAAATTGCTTCCATGTCATTCCTCCCCCTTTATATTAGGAAAAAAAGTATACAGCTGCGCGGGATTTGCTCAATCCGCAGAATCTATAAAGCCGGATACTGTATAAGTTGAGAAAATTCTAGCATTGCAAGGTATGTATGTCAATTGAGATACCGCGCAAAACTGTCTTTGCCGCTTCAGCGCCGGAAAGCCTTGATTTTACGCGGTTTTTTCACAGGGGTTTACTTGACATCGAAAGGGTAACAGTTTAAAATATCTGAATTGCGGACGTAGCCGCAGAAAATGCTCGTTCCGCTCTGGGACGGAGCAGAACATGTATCGAAAAGAAATTGTTTCATGGGGTGAATAATCATGGCGAATAAAACAGTTGTAACATATGCCGGACTGAAGGCTCTGGAAGATGAGCTGCAGGATCTCAAGGTTACCAAGCGTAAAGAGATCGCTGAGAAGCTGAAGGAGGCGCGCGCACAGGGCGACCTTTCCGAGAATGCAGAATATGATGCGGCAAAGGATGAGCAGGCACAGATTGAGGCGAGAATCGAGGAGATTGAAGCGCTTCTGAAAAATGTAGAGGTTGTCGTCGAGTCCGAAGCCGATGCCAATAAGGTCAACATCGGCTGCAAGGTCAAGGTTCAGGATATGACATACGATGAGGAGCTTGAGTTCCAGATCGTAGGTTCCACAGAGGCTAACAGCCTTAAGGGAAAAATTTCCAATGAGTCTCCGGTTGGAAAAGCCCTCCTTGGACATGAGGTGGGTGAGGTTGTTTCCATCGAGACGCCGGACGGCGATGAGCAATACAAGATTCTCGGAATCGAAAGAAATATCTGATAGAATTTTTTTGGGAGCATAAGGAAGCAGGAGGAAGAGATGGCAGAGCAGAACCAGAATAGAAACGGGAAGCAGAAACCGGAACAGGATATGAACCAGATCCTGAAGGTACGTCGCGAGAAGCTGAAGGAGCTGCAGGATGCAGGCAAGGATCCCTTCAAGATCACAACCTATGATCAGACGCAGCACAGCCAGGAAATCAAGGAGCACTTTGAGGAACTGGACGGCAAGGATGTCTCGATCGCGGGACGTATCATGAGCAAGCGTGTCATGGGCAAGGCTTCCTTCTGCCATATTCAGGATAAGCTGGGAAGAATCCAGTGCTATGTGCAGCGGGATTCTCTGGGAGACGAGCCGTACAAGGAGTTCAAGCGTCTGGATATCGGTGATATCGTCGGTGTTAAGGGCTATGTATTCAAGACACAGACCGGTGAAATCAGCGTTCATGCCAAGGAAGTCATTCTTCTGTCAAAATCCCTTCAGCCGCTTCCGGAGAAGTTCCACGGACTTCAGGATACCGACACACGGTATCGTCAGAGATATGTGGATCTGATCATGAATGAGGATGTCAAGAAGACATTTATCAAAAGATCGCAGATTATCCGCGAGATCCGTAATTTCCTCGGTGAGCGTGACTTCATGGAGGTGGAGACCCCCATGCTGGTAGACAATGCTGGCGGAGCTTCCGCACGTCCCTTTGTCACCTATTATAATGCGCTCGGCGAGTACAAGAAGCTGCGGATTTCTCTTGAGCTGTATCTGAAGCGTCTGATCGTCGGCGGACTTGAGAGAGTCTATGAGATCGGACGTGTATTCCGGAACGAGGGACTCGATCAGAAGCATAACCCGGAATTCACGCTTATGGAGCTTTATCAGGCATATACCGATTACAACGGCATGATGGAGCTGACCGAGAGCATGTTCCGTTATCTTGCGGAAAAAGTCTGCGGAAGCACAAGCATCTATTATGGAAATAAAGAGGACGGCACAGGCAAGATCATTGACCTCGGAAAACCGTTCCGCCGTCTGACGATGGAAGACGCGATCAAGGAGCAGACCGGAATCGATTTTGAGACGATCAACACGGACGAAGAGGCAAAGGCTCTCGCAAAAGAGCACAACATCGAGTTCGAGGACCGTCACAAGAGAGGAGACATCATCAACCTGTTCTTCGACGAGTACTGCGAGGACAAGATGATCCAGCCGACCTTCATCATGGATCACCCGCTCGAGATCAGCCCTCTGACAAAGAAGAAACCGTCCGATCCGAGAAAAGTTGAGCGTTTTGAGCTTTATATCAACGGATGGGAGATGTGCAACGCTTATTCTGAGCTGAACGATCCGAT
>OMUU01000026.1 GCA_900314295.1 uncultured Lachnospiraceae bacterium
CAGCCGTCGGGACTATGACCGGAACCCTGCATCACACAGAAAATGTGACTGAGCCGAAATTTGTAAGGAAGTCGCAGAGAATCTCTGCCTGCGTTTGTTGATATTGTATTTCACATGTGAAAGAAATGCAAATAGATAATTTCACCGCGAGACAACAAAAGAAAGAAGCGCAAGAAATGCACGATGATTTGCTTCTGATGATCTGTTTTGAAAACATGTACTGCTATATACTTCAGATACAATTTATGAGGGCCCTGAAGGATACAGGGCGAGGAGGAATACATGCGTAATTCAACAGCTGCCGCGCCTGCGGCAAAGGAAAAAACGAACTGGCTGACCGGTGCGTTCTACGGCATGGGTGAAGTCGGCTGTCAGATGTCCTGGTACATGATCAGTACCTATCTGACGGTCTTCTACACAGACATCGTAGGATTATCCGCCGCCGCAATCTCCATGATCTTTATCATTGCACGTGTCTGGGACGCGGTCAACGACCCGATGATGGGAGTGATTGCCGACAAGACAAAATCACGCTGGGGCAAATTCAGACCGTATCTGCTCTTTGCGCCGATTTTCCTGTCTATTTTCAATCTGCTGACGTTTTCAACCTTTAATGTGTCAGGTACCATGAAGGTCGTACTTGCACTGCTGACATATATCGGCGCAGGAATGGCATACACGGCAGTCTGCATTCCTTATCAGGGTCTGGTTAATCTGATTGCGAAGGATTCTCAGGTTCGCATGAACTATGCTTCCTGCCGTGCGATCGGATCCGGTGCCATCGGTATCGTGCTTTCCGCGGTCTCCATGCCGCTCATCCTGTTTTTCGGAAAATCAGAGACGCCGAATGCACACGGCTATTTCATGACTGCTCTGATTGCGTCCATCGCTCTGCTCCCCTGCTTCTGGGCTTGCTTTGCCGGATGCAAGGAGAGACCGGACGAGGTCGCCATGACCGAAGCAAAACGCACACCGCTCAAGGAGGCGCTCCCGGCCGTATTCAAGAACAAAAATATTGTAATCACCATTTTGTCTACCTTCTCCGGAGCGATCGGAGCAATGGCCCGCATGTCCATGCTGACCTTCTATATCCTGTATGTGGTAGGTAACCCGATGATGATCGCGCCGATCTTTACAACGATGACTGTTTGCCAGCTGATCGGGAATGCGTCCCTTCCGTGGGGCACAAAGACCTTCACAAAGAAGGGCTATATGCTGATTACGACATTCATTCAGATCGCTGCACTGGTTGCGATTTTCTTCTTCGGTACAGATATCCGGCTGCTGTTCGTGTTCTCCGCGATTATCGGACTGTGCATGTGCAACGGCGCGATTGCACCCGGAATGATGGCGGACTCCATCGAGTATGGTGACTGGAAATACGGTGTTCGTGAGGTGGGTCTGACCTTCTCCTTTGTAGGATTTTCCGTAAAACTGGCTACCGCTGTCAGCGGTGTGGTAACCGTACAGCTTCTGAATGCGATCGGGTATGTTCCGAATGTAGAGCAGACGGCTTCTGTCAAGATGGGAATCAATGCAATTGTCAATCTCTTCCCGGCAGCGGTTATTCTTGTTTCGGCAATCTTCATTTTCTTCTATGATCTGTCTCCGAAGAAAATGGATCAGATTTATGCTGACCTTGAGGCTCGCAGAGGAGCTGAGGCAGAGAAGGCTGCAAGAGCAGAGGAACAGACAGATGCGGCTATCGAAGCAGACAATGAACAACTGTAAAGGATTGCAGTCAAAGAGTCTGCGGCTGACGTTTCTGTTCACTCACAGCTATGTATGGCAAGGATTTTATTGGCGCGAGAACAGTAACCGGTTGGCACGCTGAAAAAAGCAACATACATGTAGTGCGCACGAAAGTAGTGCGCACGAAAACAAAAAGTTGAGCGTATAATGAAAAAGGGAGCTGTGACGACGATTGGACCCTGTCGCCGCAGCTCTTTGAAAATGACAGAAAAGAGGATTACAGGAGGATTTAGATTCGATGAGCAAAGTAGTCGCGATTTCTTTCGGACGAAAGATGTCCAATACCGATGTTATGCTGAAGGAGGTATTGATCAAATGCCAGGAGGCCGGACATGAGATTCAGTTTATCCGTCCGGACGACCTGAACATTGAGCCGTGCACCGGGTGCTGCGCGTGTGTCGGCGGAATCATGAGCGGACGGTCCAACGGTGCCTGTATCCACAAGGATGATTTCCATATCGTAGAGGATGCGTTCTATTCCGCGGATGCGGTTCTGATCGGCTCCCCTGTGTACGAGACATCACCCTCCGGCACTTTCAAGACCTTCTGCGACCGCATGGGTCCGAGCCATGATCTGGCATTCCTGACGGAAGCGAAAAAGGAACGCATGGCGAACGGAAACCCGCTGCTCCCGGACGAGAGAGTGTTCAAACCGCGTGTCGGCTGCCTGCTTGCGGTCGGAGGGGCGAGAACCGAGAACTGGACCATCATGACAATTCCGGTGATGTATGAGGCGATGATGTCTTCCGGCGTCGATGTGATCGATACCCATGTATATTATGGCGCGATGAATGTGGAGCATGTGCTGGGCGTTCCCGAGCAGATGAAGCGAATGGATGAGATGGCGCAGCATGTCATCGACGCCCTTGCTGCCTCCAATGATGAAGAACGGACGAAATGGAGAGGATCCGAAGATTATGTATGCCCGGTCTGCCATCAGAGTATGGTGCGCGTACATCAGAATTCCGATCTTGTTGAGTGCGCGATCTGCGGCATCAACGGCAAGGTTATTGTAGAGAATGGAAAGGTCCGCTATGAGTGGCCGACTGCGGAACAGGCAAGATCCCGCATGACATATGCAGGCAAACTGGAGCACAGAAATGAGATCGCAAATGGCGCCGTTACCCAGAAGAAGGTTGACGGACTGAAGGATCTTAAGATCAAATATATGCACGTGGGAGAATGAACAGGATTTCGCCTAAAAGGATGCTGAAGGGACAGCTGAAAAAAGAGGGTGAGGGTTCGGGGCGACAGAGGAAAGACTTATCCTGCAGGAGGTCATATCCGGTTATCCGATATTGACCTTTTATCGTGAAGACCGGGAAAGAACAGGTCAAAATCTTCCCTTCTAACAGGTGATTCTAAGGGATGATAAGCAATTTGTCCCATGCTATCCTCTTGTATGAAAAAGGTTGATATTGTTTTCTGAAGCCGGAGACCGGTTCTTAAAGGGGATAATGGAGAAGGCAGCCGGGCAGAAACAATCAGACAGAAGAGGTCATACGGGAGGAAAAAATGAAAAAAGTACTTGGACTTAACTTCGGACGCGCACATGGCAACTGCAGAAAATTTCTTGACGCGGCGGTGGAGGCGGCAAAAAAGGAAGCAGAGGGCAAGGATGTCGAATTTGAAATTATTGACTGCATGAAGCTGAAGATTACGCACTGCATCGGATGTGGCGCTTGCTCCAGAAAGCTGCAGAGCGGTGTTGAGCAGATCAGCTGCATTCAGAAGGATGATTTCGAAGCGCTCTCAGACGCAGTTCTGGAAGCGGACGGAATTATTCTGGCGGCGCCGGTATACGTGCTTGCGCAGACCGGACAGCTCAAGAATTTCATTGACCGTTTCGGACCGGCACACGACAAGGCGTACATGCTCTTTGAGAACGCACTTCGCGAGGATACGGAAGGCTTTGTTCCGCTTCCGGAAAACTGCCTGAAGAGACACCTGGTTTCTTATATTTCCGTCGGCGGAGCTACGACTCAGAACTGGGTATCGTACGGTCTTCCCAGCATGAACCTGTTCGGCATGAGCCTGAACATGAAGGTGGTAGATCAGCTGGATGCCTATGGCTCTTATGTTCCGGACCGCGCAAAGATGCTGACCGAACAGTCAGAGCGCATGGGCCGTCGGATGGTGGATGCCCTGGATATGAAGACCAGTGAGATCACCTGGGAATCCGATCCGGGAACCTGTCCGGTATGCCACTGCAATGAGGTGACTATGATGGGCCACAATAAGATCTCCTGCCCGATCTGCGGCATCTACGGCGAGCTGAAGATGCTAGACGGTGAGATCAAGGCGGTTTATTCAAAAGAGCAGCAGGACAGAAGCCGTCTGAAATTTACCGGAGTAATGGAGCACCAGGTAGAGCTGAACCGCCGTGACCGTTATCCGAAGTTTGATGAATATGTAGCAAGATTCCGTGCGATGCAGGATGAGATGTAAGCGTCGTTACGCCGATATCCGCGGCCGCCTTCTTGCGTTTTAAATGGATGGCTCCCCAAGTCGCAGGTACTTATGATACTGTGATCTGGGGGGCCTTTATTGTATCTTGTATGGCATAGTCAGGGAGGAAAAGAATGCATACAGAAACGATTGTATTGAATAAAGAGAGAAATGTGACATTAACGGCGATGATACAGGATGTGGGCGGAGAATACCGATCGGTTTTGAACCGTCCGGCAGTTTTGATTCTGCCGGGCGGCGGCTATCAGTTCTGCTCGGATCGGGAAGCGGATCCGGTTGCCTTTCCGTATCTGGAAGCCGGTTTTGACGCTTTTATCCTGCGGTATTCTGTGAAAGAGGATGCGGTATGGCCGAACCCGTTGAATGACTACGATCAGGCGATGGGAGTTATCCGGGAAAGAGCCGAAAAGTGGCATGTTCTTCCGGATAAGATTGCGGTAATCGGCTTTTCCGCAGGAGGACACCTGGCGGGAGCCGCGGCGACCATGGCGAAAAACAGGCCAAACGCCGCTATTCTCGGCTACGCGGTTCTCCGCGAGGATACGACACACGAGATTATGCCGGACGGGCCTTCCGTTGTTGAGGCGGTAGATGAAAAAACCTGTCCGTGTTTCCTCTTTGCGACACGGACTGACAATGTCGTTCCGATCCAGAATACGCTGGATATGATGAACGCACTGAATCAATATCAGACATCCTTTGAATGTCATATCTATGATTTCGGGCCGCATGGTTTTTCTACCGCGGATCACAGCATCCAGTCGATTTCGACGCTGATTTCTGATCGGGCGAAGAACTGGGTTAGCGACAGCATCGGATGGCTGCGGGATATCTTTGGAGAATTCAGTGAGATGGGACTTACGAAGCCCAGATGTAAGGGACATATCAGCGACGATCAGGAGGCGTGGCTTTCTCTTGACTGCACGATCGGGCGTATTTTCGGCAATCCGGAGGCAAAAAAGGTGCTGGCGGACACGATAGAGAAAATGCGGAAGGAAATCCCTCCATTCAGCCCAGAGCTTACCTTTGAGGATATGATGGGAATTCTGAGCTCCATGAAGCTCAGAGACCTGCTGGCTGAGCATGGAATCGACCGTGACCGTTTTGATGAGCTCGACGAGAAGCTGGGTAGGGTGCCGAATATCTGAGCGGGAGTATCGAATAAAAGCAACCCTGCCGATCTTAAAGAAACAAAGAAACAGAGCCAACGATACGGGTCAAGAAAGAAATAAAAACCTATCATACAGATTACAAAGGATATGAGAAGACAGGAGGAAAACAGGCATGGCTGCCAGACTCACAGAAGAGCAGAGAGACCGGGTGGAAAAGCTGTTAGCCAGCATGACGCTGGAGGAAAAAATAGGTCAGATGAATCAGGAGTCAGTCTCTATTGTCGGAGGATTTGACGTGCCCTTCGAGCAGTTAATTGAGATGATGACAGATGGAAGACTGTCGAAGGAAGAATTCCAGAAAATCATGAGTACTGCAAAGACCGATTACCACGAGGACGCGATCCGGAAAGGACTGGTTGGCTCGCTGATGGTACAGGATCCGGAGAAATGTAACGAACTGCAGCGGATCGCTGTGGAGGAAACCCGTCTGGGAATTCCGCTGATCTTCGGACTGGATGTCATTCACGGGTTCCGTTCTGTCTATCCGATCGCAATTGCCGAGGCGGGAAGCTTCGATCCGGAGATGATGGAAGAGACAGCGTCCATGGCGGCACGGGAATCCAGAGCGTGCGGTGTGGCCTGGCACTTTGCACCGATGCTGGATATCGCAAGAGATGCGCGCTGGGGACGTGTTTCAGAGGGCCCCGGCGAAGATCCCTGCCTTGCTTCCGCCTTTGCCAGAGCAAAGGTCAGAGGACTGCAGAACGATCATTCCTCCCCGAATCAGTATGTGGCTGCCTGCCTGAAGCACTTTGTGGGCTACGGAGCGGTGGAATCCGGAAAAGATTATAATACCGTGAGCATGGCCAATCATGTCCTGTTCAACAATTATCTGGAGCCCTTCCGCGCCGCGGTCGAGGAAGGCGCGGAGACGGTGATGGCTTCCTTTAACGACCTGAACGGTGTGCCAAGCACGGTCAACCCATGGCTGCTCCGTACGATTATGAAAAAGCATTACGGACTTCCCGGGTTTATCGTAAGCGATGCCAATGCCATTAAAGAATGCGTCGTTCACGGGATTGCGGAAGATGAAGCGGATGCAGGACGGCAGGCGGCGGATGCCGGGCTTGACATGGACATGGGAACGGAAATTTATCTCAACAACCTGAAGAAGCTGGTGGAAGAGGGAAGGATTTCAATGTCTGTCATCGATGATGCCTGCCGGAGAATTCTGGAGGTCAAGATGTGGCTGGGGCTCTTCGAGCACCCGTACACCGAGGATGGGGAAATCGGGAAATATGAGACGCTCCCGGAAGCGCATGTGGATCTCGCGTTAAGATCGGCGGAGGAGTCGGCGGTCCTTCTGAAAAACGAAGGAGACATTCTTCCTCTTGCCAGAGATGCAAAGATCAGTCTGGTTGGGAATCTGGCGGATGATAAGGAACAGATCATCGGTGCATGGGCGATGAGCTGGAAGGAAAAGGACTGTGTGACAATACGGGAGGGGATGGAGAAGGAGTTCCCCCAAATGCGTTACTTCCCCTGCGGAGGCCCGGAAGGCGGGATCAACGAGGCGGATACAAAGGAGACATGTGCCTATGGGGATGTAATCGTGGCGGTTCTCGGTGAGACGGTTGCCATGTCCGGCGAGGCTTCCTCTCGAGCGGATATCACGCTTCCGGGAGAGCAGAGACAGCTTCTTGAAAAGCTTCTGGCATCGGGAAAGCCGGTGGTGCTTGTACTTATGAATGGAAGACCTCTGGCGCTCGGCTGGGAGGCGGAGCATGTTCCCGCTATACTGGAAGGCTGGCATCTGGGAATTCAGATGGGAAATGCCATCGCGCATATCCTGTCCGGCAGAAAGAATCCGGAAGGACGCCTGTCTTCCTCTTTCCCGGCAGTCACCGGACAGTGTCCGATCTATTATAATCATCCGAACACAGGACGTCCCGCATCGAACTTCAAGTTCACCTCCCGGTATCTGGATGCACCCTTCCAGGCGTTATATCCGTTCGGCTTCGGATTAAGTTACACAACCTTCGCACTGCGTGATCTGAAGGTGAAAGACCAGGGAAAGGATCTTGAAATTTCGGTAAAGGTGAAAAACACCGGGGAATGTTCCGGACGGACGACGGTTCAGTTCTATATGCAGGATGTCACAGCATCACTGGTGCGTCCCATCCGGGAGCTCAAGGGATTTGCAAAGGCGGAGCTTGCGCCCGGAGAAGAAAAGACCGTTTCCTGCGTGCTCGAGAAGAAACATATGGGCTTCTGGAACAACCAGGGAGAATACCGGCTGGAGGATGGCCTTTTCCGCATTTACGCGGGGCAGGATTCCACGACGGAGATGATGCAGGAGATCCGGCTCTGCTTTGATGGAATAGAGAAAGAACCGGATTATCCGGTGGCTTGATACAGGAGGAATTTGTGATGAAGGAAAGAAAAATTCAGAATCCGATTATCCCGGGTTTTTATCCGGATCCGTCCATCTGCCGTGTGGGAGAGGATTTTTATCTGATAAATTCCAGCTTTGAACTGTATCCGGGAATTCCGGTCTTCCACAGCAGGGATCTTGCACATTGGGAGCAGATCTCCTATGCGATGACACGTGACAACGGCTTTCATGTGAATGCCAACATTTTTGCGGGCGGAGTCATGGCACCGACGATCCGTTATCATGAGGGAACCTTTTATATCATCAATGCGAATTTCGGAGACAAGGGGAATTTTATTGTGACCGCCAAGGATCCGGCAGGCCCCTGGTCGGAGCCGCACTGGATCACCGATGTCCCGGATATCGACTGCTCTCTGTTTTTTGATCAGGACGGCAAATGCTATCTTGTCAGCCCCGGTGATGATCCGGAGCAAGACAACGGAAGGGCGATTTTTCTGACGCCCTATAACATTGATGAATTTCATGTGGCCGGTCCGAGAACGAAAATCTGGAACAGTGCCCTGCGGAATGCCTGGGCACCGGAATCACCGCATCTGTACCATGTGGGGGATTACTACTACCTGGTGATTGCGGAGGGAGGAACGGAACATAATCATTCCGTAGCCGTTGCCCGCTGTAAGACGATTGACGGATGGTATGAGGGAGACCCGGCCAATCCGGTTCTGACGCACCGGAATCTGGGCTGGAAGTATCCGATTGAAAATATCGGCCATGCGGATCTGGTGGATACGCCGGAGGGCAGCTGGTATGCGGTTGAACTGGGCGTCCGGCTGATTGAAGGGCAGCACATGAACCTGGGAAGAGAGACCTTTATCTGTCCGGTTGAGTGGCAGAGAGGCTGGCCGGTTTTCAGTCCCGCGACAGGGAAAGTGGAAGAGGAGTTCCCGGCGGATCCTTCACTTCCCTGGACGGAGTATCCGGAGGAGAGAACGCGGGATGACTTTGAAGAGGACAAGCTGGATCTGTGCTGGAATTTCTGGGGCACGCCGTATATGTATTTCTGGAAACTGGAAAACAGCGCGCTGCATCTGAAATGTCTGAAGCGGCCGATTGCGCGTGCTTTAAAGCCGCTGGATCCGCAGCATGTGGATATGAGCCGGGATGACAATGTAAGCTTTCTCGGAAGAAGACAGCGAAACCGTGATTTTACGTTTACATTTTCGATGGATTTTACCGCGCGAGGGAAAGAGTCTGCGGGAATGGTCATCATGCAGGCCTCCAATCACCAGTACCGTCTGGAAAAATGCTGTATGTACGGAAGACAGATGCTTACGCTTGTTCTTGTTACAACCTGGCAGAAAGGACTTCCTTTTATGCCGGGATACGAGAGCAGGACGACGGAACAGATCCTGAAACAGGAAGAGGTAAATGAAACACCGCTTGTTCTGAGACTGGAAGCAAAAGGACAGGATTACACATTTTTCGCAGGACCGGATGAAGAACACCTGGAAGTCTTCTTTGAGCATGCAGACGGTGCGAAGATTAACCCGGAGGAGGTCGGAGGAATGGTCGGCACCATGCTTGGCATGTACGCTTCCGGAAATGGAACCGAGACCGATAATTGGGCATCCTTTGACTGGGCGGAGCTCTTGTGAACAAAGCTTTGAATCGGTATTATTATTCTTTGAGTTTCTGAAAATACCAGGATAAAGAAACTAAATTATACATTTGGTGAAATCAATCTTAAATATTAGCCTATATTTATGAATTTATAAAAATAAGTACCTGATTTCGAGAAGAGAAACATTGTAAAATCAAATTACTTCAAGAGGTGCACAGACACCACATCAAATATCTTTCGTTCACGGGACACGGAAATGGCACAGCTAATTTGTAGTGACACAGATCCTGGAAGGGATTTACAAATCCGCAGAGACGGGCAAGGAGATTTTCTTCTAATTCAAGAGATAACAGAATACAGCCATTCAGTTTTATGAGAGGCTGCCGCACATAAAGCACAGAGTGAATCATTTATCCGATTTCGTGGCATGACAGCCGCAGGAAGACGGGTACCGTTGTCTTTGATTCATGGAATTGCCTGGTGCGGCGGCCTTTTTGATTTCGGGAAGCCGTGCCTGCGCATTTGATTTACGCGAACAGTGAGCCGCAGCCGAATGCGAAGTATTCGTGTGCGGCGAG
>OMUU01000042.1 GCA_900314295.1 uncultured Lachnospiraceae bacterium
AAGGGTGGCGTACGTAACCAGTAACCATCAAGCACACAGAAAAAGTGATTGACCCCAAATTTCTCTGCGCATTTCTTTCAAATGCGCATTTCTTACAAATAAAGAAAGGAAGGCAAACCGTATGCAAAAACAGCTTCCCGGCTACAAGATTTCTTTTTTCCCGGCAGGGGATATCACAACGAGCGGACCTGATCTGCATCTCTTTTATGTCATAAAGGGCAGCTGCCGCTATTGCCGGACCAGCGATTCTGCAATGATCGACGCTGCGCAGACCGCTGTCTTTCTGGTAAACCATGTCGAACCTGCGCGCATTGTGATACCACCCCGCGCGATCCTGGGCTGTCTTTCCATTGATTATTATGCCCTTTGTGCCTCCGCCGGCGTATCCCGTCTTCTCTTTCATCTGGATGCCCCCATAGACGACAGCGGAGCGGATCAGGTTCTGATCCGAAGCCTGCAGAATCTGTTTCTTCATGCCATCGACCCCTCGTCCCGGAATTATTATCCGGACATTCAGGCCATCTGTCAGATACTGTCTGAGCTTCTTGATCATTATCAGATCTCTGCTGCCCCGCATGGAAAAGACACCCTTTCCTCTATTCTGGAAAGTATCTACCAGAATCTGAACGGAGATGTCAGTCTGCAGTCGATCGCAGACAGTCTCTTTATGTCGCCTTCTACGGTTTCCCGGATCTTTTACAAAGAGACCGGCATTCACATGAAGGATTTCATTCGCAGACACCGACTCGAGGCCGTCGCTGACGAGCTCGTGGAGAATGACAAGAGTATTCTCCGCATTGCCACCGATAACGGTTTTGCAAGTCCATCCACCTTGAACCGCGAGTTTCGAAGCTACTTTGGCGTTACTCCGTCCCAATATCGCAAAGAAAAAAAAGGCCTTCCAAACCGCGAAGACCCCAACCAGGAGAGCAATCAGGAATCCATTCGGCGAACACTCCGCCAGGATATGCGAAAAAGTACGCTTTCCCAGGAGACGATAACCATTGACGCCGATATCCACGCCGGTTCTCCCATGAAGAAATGGCAGAACCATGTGCTGAACGTAGGAGCCGTCTATACACTTACGTCCGCGGTCATGCAGGCCCAGGTTCTCCAGCTCGTCGAGGAACTTTCCCCGCTTTATATCCGCCTGTGGAATGTCTTTGATCTCCGGCTTCTGATGCAGGCGGAAGGCCGCCCGGAGCTGAACTTCGCCCGGCTCGATGAGGTCCTTGATTTCTGCGCTGATCATCAGCTGCGCCTTTTTCTGGATCTAAGTCCCAGACGAAATCTCGCAAGAGCGAGCGAGCAATCCGTTCTCTATGACCGTGAAGAAAATATCATTTTCGAAAGCGAAAGACTCTGGCTGGAGGCTTTGAACGACTTTCTCCAGCACCTCCGGGATCGCTACGGACTGAAGATTGTCAGCCACTGGATTTTCGAATTTTCTTTCTTCTTAAACGAGAGTCCCTATTACATAGATCCCCATTACAGCAGTTCCAGAGTGTGGGAGCTTGGATATTCTGCCATTCGCCGGATCATCCCCGGCGCGAAAATCGCCGGACCGGGAATGATCGGAACCGAGGACACCGAATTTCTGGATATGCTTCTGGAAAGCTACCTGCTTCCCGACAATCTTCCGGATATTTTTACAGCGATGGCATTTCCTTATGACTCACCTCTCACCGATGGGGCCGAAAGAGTCTCGGCGCGCCAGACCTATCACCGGATTTCGGACCCGGACTCCGTGGGACGGCAGATCGACATGTTGCTCCAAGCATTAAAAAAGCATCATTTTAACGGAAGACTTTTTATTACAGACTGGGGGTACAGCGTTGCCAACCGGAATTACCTGCAGGACAGCTGTTTCCGGGCGGCCTATTATCTCCACACCATCCTGAACGAATACGAAAAGGTTTCTGCTATGGGCATCTTTTATGCCTCAGACCTTCTGAACATCTTCTCGGACAATGCCGCCATCCTCTCCGGAAGCGGCGGCATTCTCTCCAGAAACGGAATTCACAAGCCGACCTATTATGCCTTTGAAATGATGATGCATCTGGGTCGTTCCCGTATTTATCAGGACGACCATGTACTGATCACCTCCGACGGCAGCCGCGACCTCCGCATTCTTTGCTTCAACCTGCAGATGCCCGCCTCCCAGTATTATTTTTCCGAGGAAAACTCTCTGCGCCCGGCCGATGTCGATACCCTGTTTCGCGACCGGGAAGAGCTGCAGGTCAGCATCTCCATCCGGGTTGACCCCGAAATCACCAGCTGGCAGGTGCATCACGTCACGCTGAACAGCGAGGCCGGCAGTGTGCTCTCCAAATGGAAAAACTACGGCTATGAGAGTGACCTTTCCCGCGTCGATATCGATTACATCCGGCAGACCGCGATCCCTGAAATGCAGTCTCACAAAGTAACCACCCGGAACGGCAAGCTTCTTCTGGAGCTGACTTTAAAGGTCAACGAGCTACGCTCCATCCGCCTCACCGCAAGGGAATGACACAAAACAGAAAAGAGCACTTTCCTGCCGTGTTCCAGCATGAAAGTGCTCTTTTGTCATTGCCTATGACGATTACCTATGACGATTAGACCTTATCCCTCAATCGCTCTTCTGAGCGCTTCCTGGTGCAGAGCTACCTGATGTACATCCGGTACCTCCTGGAATGCGCGGAGATGCTCGCCGCCTTCATACTCCGAAGACAGGTAGCCGGTGTATCCCGCCTTCTTATATGCCTCGACAACCTCCGGAATCGCAACCGCCGTCTCGGTGAAGTCCTCGTGCATATTGTAGAATTTCGCATGTGTATGTACAATCCGGTCGATATTGTCGATCAGGTCCTGAGGATCACTCCAGGAATAGGTATAGCTGCTCATCAGATATTCAATGTCTGCAGGGCCGGCTCCCATATCTTTGAGTTTATCCAGCAGAACCGCCTGTCCGTTTGCATTGCGGTAGTTCATATTCGCTTGTCCGAGATCCTGAGAATACTCAATCTTGACGAATCCCTTTGCCACTCTCTCCTCGAAAGCATCATCGACAACCTTGATGCACTCTTCCTTCGCTCCGGCCTGTCTGCATTTCTCACGGAGCACATCCGGAACTCTCTTACAGAAGATTCCGAGATCCGGAATCCATCCGAAATATTTGTATTTGGAGCCCGGCTTGTCCAGCTTGTCCATGTATCCCTGTGCCCAGGTGGAATTCAGAGAGAACGGCGCGTGCACCTCCAGGCCGATCTTTACCCCTACCTGCTCCGCATACTCGAGCGATCCTTCGATTACCTCGATCGGGGTGGATACCAGCGTTCGGATACAGGAGAATCCGAGAATAGATGCCATCCTCAGATCGCGGCACATCATCTCGATCTGCTCTCCAAGGCTCAATGTACGATTGTCAAAAATACGATTTTCCAGGAACGCATCATAGCAGGTCGGTGTCAGGTTGTACTTTGCAAGCCAGCCCTTCCACTGCTCCTGAAACTCCTCCGTCAGAATCGGGTTCGGAAACTGTTTGATCATCTCCTCAGCCAGAAGCTCCACGCCGGTGGCTCCGGTCTTTGAGGTCTCGGCCAGGCATCCCTCCAGATCTAATTTTCCCTCATAATAAGAATCCTGATAGCTGTAAAGGGATACACTTCTCTTGATATCTGCACTCATTGATTTCTCCTCCTTATGCAATCTCGAAATCTGCTTCACACACTGCCTTGATCGGGAAAGGCATGTAAGAAGGCGCGATATGCTGCAGCACATTCAGGTGATGCGCTCCCGCGGAAAGTCCACCCTCTTTACGAACGGTTACGGTCGCGTACTCTCCAAATTCCCAGCGGTAGAGCGGACTGATGACGGTACGGCACTCCTCCAAAGTGAAGGTCTCACCATTCACCGTGAGAAGAACATCCTCACGAGGAATGTCTTCCCCGTCGATATTAACCTTAATATCGCGAATGATTGACAAGGTGATTCCACGATAATACTGAAGCTTGAATCTGAATTGAAAACCGGTCGTCTTTCCATCTTCCACAACATTACGGAAACCTTCCGAATCATAAATTGGTCTGCCTGCCATAATACCCTCCTGAATTGTTTTCCTTGCTTTGCACAGTACAGCTCATTCAGCCTCTCCCGGCGTCTGCGCCGTATCAGAAACTATGTGCCGTTCTGTATCTTTCTGATGTTTTCATTCTAGCAACGCCCTATAGAAGAAAATGCAATCCAATTACGGTTATTTTTCTAATTCGTCCTCTTTTTTCAAATGATACTACCCTCGATAAAAAATATGTTTCATTTTATGTGTTTTTAATGAATCTGTGGTATGATTCTATATACAGGCACCAGTTAACGCGAACGACAGGATGTGATAATCATTCTTTGACAGGAACATCCTGCAAATGATCATACGATACCTTGTACCACATGCTGTATGAAACAAATAAGGAGATAAGCGATGCGTCCAAGTGAACTGAATACAACCATGATTCGCTCCTGTGCAACCCGCTTGCTGGATTCCGACACTTCCTGGCAACCCGATGGATATGCCTTTCTACTTGTACTGGACGGAGCCCTTGCCCTTCAATCCGCGGATCCGGATCTCTGCGGAAGCGACACTCTCTATATCATTCCTGACCGACAGAAGGTCATCCTCAAACCCCAGAACAACGCCTCTGTTTTTTTTCTCGTTCTTCGCGCGGAAACGATGCTTGCCTGCACCGGAACGGAAGAGATCTTCCATGTGACCACCCGGCTCCTTCCGGAAACCCGTCGGCAGGAGATTCGTCTGACATTGCGACAGCTGCGAGAAGAGGTTGCCGCTGCGTCCGATCCGGAAGATCACGCCCGGAGTTTCTTCCTCTCGTCGGATCTGTTCCGACTTCTCGGGCTTCTCTCCGATCCTGCGGAACAGAAGGGTTCCGGAAGGCTCGAAACAGATAATGTGCCTCCTGCAATATCCTCCTCCATGGGGCTGTTCGATGGCATCTCCTCTTACATGAAAAAAAACTATAACGCCGGACCCGGTCAGGCAGATACCGCCGCCCGCTTTCATATCTCTCCGCAATATCTGGCCCGTCTGATCCGTCAGCATACCGGCCTGACCTTCCGCGGTTATCTGAAGCAAATTCAGGACGAGGCTTTCCGCCTTTACCGGAAGCATACCGACCTGACAGACGAACAGATCCTGCAGCTGACAAGTCCCGACCGCTTCCGGTCCTCCGCAGACGCTTTTCCGTCCACAAACAAATCCTATCCGCTTCCCGGTAGAGCCGTCTCTGAATCTTCCATTTCTCCGGCTGCCTCTCCTGCCTGCGATATAGAGAACAGCTGTGCATCCGCCCTTATCCGCGTTCCGGCACAGTCCGGACGTCCCATGCCCGAGAGCTGGAAGTGCCTGATCAATCTCGGTTACGCCTCTGCCCTTCGGAACCTTCGTATTGAAGACACCTTATCCGCAATGCAGAATACCATCGGCTTCCGTTACGGACGAATCTGCAGAATTTTTGATGTCGCGCTGCGCTTTCAGATTGCGGACCGCTCGATCCGCGATTATTCGCAGGCATTTTCCATTCTGGACATCCTGATGAAAAATCAGATGATACCGTTTCTGGAGCTGGGCAACAAATCCTTCGCCATCCAGAAAAACAGCTCCGCCTCCTTCTACCCGGAAGGAAACACAGACTCTAGGACATATTTCAAAGAACTTCTGGAAGTCCTTCCGGATTTTATCGGCACCTGCATCAACCGCTACGGACAGGAGTACTTTGATACCTGGCGCTTTGAGGTCAGCTACAGCTATACTGCGAATGAAAAAAATCCATTCAGCTTCATACAATACCTTCGCGTGTTCCGCAGAATCCAGAAAATTATCCGTCGTTATTCCACAAAAGCAAGGATCGGAGGCCCCGGCTTCAACCGCTGGGATAAGCCCGGACAGATTCAGCGGGCGCTGGATCAGATGAAGGCCGAACAGTCCATCCCGGACTTTATGACCATCTACCTCTACCCTATGGAAAAGGAACCTGACGGCATCCTGTCGATTCTGGAGGACCCCGGCGTCCTGATCCGGCGGCTGCAAAGCTTTGTGGACGCCTCCCGTTTTGCCTTCCCCGAGAAACAGATCTGGGTCACCGAATTCAATTCCAATCTGTCTTCCAGGAATTATCTGAACGATTCTGTGTATCAGGCCGTTTATCTGTCTCGGATTCTCACTGCCGTTTCCGCGCTTCCGGTTTCCGCCATGGGCTATTATCTGCTCTCGGATGCCCCACTGCGCTACTCCGATTCTCTGGAATTTCTGTTCGGAGGATGGGGGCTCTATACAGACACAGGTCTTCCCAAGGCCTCCTGCAATACCTACCGCCTCTTTCGCATGACAGGAAGATATCTTGTGCAGACAGGACCCGGTTATCTGATCACCGCAAATTCCGAGAACAGTTTTCAGATCCTTCTGACCCACTATCGCCACATGAAAACGGCCTACCGCCGACACAATGTCCCGGCACAGGCACTCCCGGACCCTGAGCAGGTCTTTTTGCCGACGCCGGACCTGAATTATAAGATTTTACTCCCCCCAGTTCCTTCCGGAACCTATCTGCTGCGAAAATATACCATTGATTCCAGCCACGCCAATCTCTTTTACGAATGGCAGAAATCCGGCTTTCTTCCTCAGCTCCAGCCGGGTCTCCTGGAAGATTTTCGCAGCCTTTCGCAACCGGTTCCCGAAATAAACCGGATTACGATCCTCCCGGGACAGCCGCTTGAGCTGCACATCCGCCTTGACCGCATGCAGGTCTGCCTCTATTCCGTGCAGCTCTATTCCTCCCGCACGGATCTGACCATTTCCGATTTTGACGAAAAAGGAGAATCTCAACATGAGTTCTAGAATCATTGCCGCACCTGGAGATCTTCCGGTACAGGAAATAAACTATCTGACCGTGCAGATCGAAACAAAGCTCGATTTGAAGGCTCATACCTTCTTCTGTGTCATGAGCGGAACCGTTCATGCCGAACGGCAGTCTTTTTCCTGCGAATATCCCGCAGGTTCTCTCTTCCTGATCGCTCCGGATGAAAGTATACGTCTGTCCGCAGAGGAACCGGCTGTTCTTCTCCTGCTATCCGTTGACTCTGATTTCATTTATGAGCATATGAACGGACGCCGGGTTTTTCTGTGTGATTCCGTCGCTCGTCCCGACTGTGATTATCTTCCCATGAAACAGATGATTCTCCAAATCGCGGAATCCTGTCTCAATACCCTGCACAGTGACCCGCTGCAGATCATGGGCAACCTCTATCTGCTCCTTTCAGAGCTTCGCAAAATGCAGCCTTCCGGTACTTCCGATGCCGAGACACCGGATAAATACCAGGACAGAGTCCGCGCCATTGAAACCTATATTGATCACCATCTGGCTGAACCTCTGACGCTCACCGAAATTGCGAGGGATTTCTACCTTACACCCCAGTATTTCTCCTCTTTTATGAAGTCTGCCTTTCACCAGAACTTCAAATCCTACCTGACGGAACGACGGCTCTACTACGCATGCAGGGATCTTGTCAACACGGACCTTTCAATAATGGAAATTGCTCTGCGAAACGGCTTTGGCAGTCTCTCTGTCTTCCGCCGGAATTTTTCCCTGCGCTATCACATGTCCCCGCTACAATACCGAAAAAAACTGCGGAGTAAGTCGAAACCCGTTGCTGCCGTGCAGGACACCGTTTCTCTTCCTCCATCTTTCTCCGGATCAGCACAAAGCGACCGGCAGAAGCTCCTGCAGGGACTGATGCGTCAATCTGTCCTTGCACAGGCAGATGAGGATCAGGGTTCCTTCCGTCATATCAGCTCCGTCATAAATATCGGATCTGCAGCGAATCTTCTCTCCTCGAGATTTCGCGGCCAGGTAATACAGCTCAACAGCGAGATGCACTTTACCCATCTGCGGATCCTGGAGCTCGTAAGCAGCAGCTTTATTCCGATGCTCCTCCCGGACTACAGCTATTATTTTCAAAATGTAGATACGGTTATGAATTTTCTATTTGAAAACCACCTGGCTCCCTGGATTGAACTTTCGCGCCTTCCTCTCGAGCGTCGCCCCATTACCAGCGAGGACAGCAGCTTCTATGCCGTCCGCAGAAACCGCCGCTTCATGAATCTCCTCGAGCGTTTTCTTCAGCACATTGCAGGGCACTGGCCCGAGGGCTGGACCGGGAGCTGGCGATTTGAGCTGTGGATGTCTCCTACGGAAACCATTGATGAATACATGCATGATTTTCGGGAGGTGGAGCGCCTGCTGCAGACATGGCTTCCGGGAGCCCGTCTGGGCGGACCGGGATATAACGTCTGTGCAACGCCTGTTTCGCCGGAAAAAATATTGGATGCCTTCGCCAGGAAAAACCTGAAGCCTGACTTCTTCTCCATCCACCTGAACGATCATGTACCCGCGCATACCGCAAAGGATCCCGCCAGGCAGATCCTCCCGGATCTCACCATCGCCTCGGATCCGTCCTTCCCGGAACAGGAAGCCGCCACCCTCCGCCACATATTGAAGAAGTATTTTCCCGATACTCCTCTGGTTGTCAGTGAATGGTCTTCCGCCTGGATCGTGGGATTACCGATCGCCGATTCCCGCTTTCAGTCTTCTTTTATAGCCAGAACTCTGCTCAAGCTTTCCACGCAGACAGACCTGGCCGCTTACTGGCTCCTGAGCGATACTGCGCATGCAGCGGCAACCCTGAATCCACCGGAGCTCTATTATTTCGGACAGGGTCTGATCAACCGTGAGGGGCTCCCGACATCCGCCTACTTTGCCTACCGTCTGGTCCAGCGCCTGAACGGAACCATACTCGGACATGGAGACAATTACTGTATCACCCGATGCAACCCGACACATTACCAGGTGCTTGCTTTCCATTACACGCACTTTACCCCCTCCGGCGAATTTCCGGAAAACAACGCATTCGCTTTTGACCGTGTCTATACCTTTTTTGCAAAAGAAGAGGCTCTCCAGATATCGGTCACCATCCAAGGGCTGGATCCCGGAATATATCTGGTCAACCGCATTCTGATCAATGAACAGCACGGCAGCGACCTGGATATCATGATCGGCGAATTTGAGCACAGCAACCTGGACCGCATTGATTTTCTGAAGAAGACAAAATCGCCGTCCCCGGAGGAGCTGCAGTATCGGATGCAGACCAGCAGCCCGGAGGAACGCCGCGTATTTCTGAAATCTGATGGCAGTATACAGTTGGAAACGAATCTTGCGTCGCACGACGTCTGCTTCTGGGATATCCGAAAGCAGGTATAGACGGAAGAAGTCAGAATTCTGCATCCTCCAGTCTCTGGAAGGACCGGCAGCTCCGACACCCGTGAGATCCGATATCTGCCTCATAGATTTCACAATTTCCGATATTTATTCCCCAGACATCCTCCCGTCCGGTCAGCTCCCGAATGATGCCGCGCATGGCTACACCATGCGTCACAATCAGCACACTCTGCTCGCATGGGGAGGATGTCAGGTCCCGCACAAAGTCTGAAATTCGCGCCTCCAGACTGCTGATCTTCTCGACGCCCTCCGGGGGACGGTTTTCCATCAGCTGCCGGATAACAGGAAATGATTGTTTCAGATCAGCTCCATCGTAAGGCCCCAGATCAATCTCCAGCAGCCGTTCATCTGTCCGGATCTCCTCTCTTCTTCTCCCGGACACCAGAATCGCGGTATCCAGGGCCCGCTGAAGCGGGCTGCTGTATACCGCGTCAAATATAAGATTTTTCTTCGAAAGCTTCTCTCCAGCCACTTTTGCCTGCCGTATCCCATTATCATTGAGGGGGATGTCCGCCCTTCCCTGAAGACGGCTTCCCCGGTTGCCATCCGTCTCCCCATGTCTCATGATATAGAGCTTCACTTTAATACCTCCGCAAGATTTGATTGGTTTCTTTCCTTTTTTGAAATGAATTTGCCTTTAATCTATGTTAACCTATGCTCATAAGATTGTTAAGTCATTCGAAAACGAAGACAGAATTATCGTACACAAGTCCCGAAAGAGACCGGATGCGATTTCAAATATCTCAAACATCTTATATTCCCATCAACAAAAGCAAGACTATTATTCAAGAAAGGAAAATACAGCCATGAAAGACAACTATACAGCTAATTTTAAAAAGTTTGAAAATGATTATGAGAACAGATACATTCTTCATTATGAAGGATTTGAACGCATGATGCAGGAAAATAAAGCTATGGCAGAGGAAGCCAGAAAGAGCCGTTCTCTCTTCCGCCGCTTGTTCTCCTCCCGTCATCATGTTAAAGTGGTATCCGGACAGGCGGTTGGCGCGTAAATCCAAACCGTGTACAGTGATCCGCCTGTAAAGGAGGACAGCCCATGCCACACATTTATTATACCTGTTACACACCCATTTCCGCCTCTATTGCAGACATCAGTCAGCAGGAGCATCTGCTCGGACGGCAGCTGCTCCTCCGGGGGCTGAACGATCTTCTTTCCTCTCTTTCATCCGATTCGCAGGTCTATTCATCTGCCCCTGCAGTTCTTCCAGCAATTGCTTTAACTGCCACCGGCAAACCCTATCTGCCGGATTTTCCCAATGTGCATTTTAATATCACACATTGCGACGGACTCGTCGCATGCGCCTTTGACCATCACGAAATCGGTCTGGACGCGGAGCTTCCCGGATATTTTCCCGAAGTCCTGATCGGTCGCGCTCTTTCTGACGAAGAAAAGCATTGTCTGATAACGGCAGGTTCCGACGAATGTCTACGACAGGAGTGCTTTTACCGTTTCTGGACATTGAAGGAAGCCTATGTCAAGAAGTCCGGCATTGGTGTCGATACAGACCTGAAGGCCTTCTCCTTTTCTCCGGAAGGTGTAGCAGAAGCCTCTGCGCTCTCCAGGAAGACGGCAGAGACGATCTTCCGCATTCCCTGCTCGGATCCATCTGTCCTCTGTTATCAGACCCGTCTTCCGTACGGGCAGATTCTGTCCTGCTGTGCAGACAAAACTGCCGGAGAACCTATTCTGCATCCCTGTACAGGCAAGACTTCCGAAGATGCCAGTCTTCCGCCTGATTCAAAAAAAGCCTGAAAAATCCCAGCCCGAAAAAGAGCAATCCCATCCCCGAAACTTCAAAAGAGACAGCCGCCATGCTTCATCGCGCACAGCGGCTGTCTCTTTTCGCGCGGATGACTCTCTTATTTCTCACTCATCCAGCTCAAAGAATAAGGTTGTATATCTGCCCATATCATAGAATACCGGGCGCACACGTACCGGGAGCTTGTCCTCAATCTCGCGTGCTTTCTTTTTGTTGATGCCGAGAATAACCGCATTGATGGACGGGCCCTCATCGAACTGCACTTCTCCGCACACATATTTCAGTCCGCGGTCTTCCAGCTCCAGTCTTGCGTTCAGAACGCCGGTAAATACAAAGCTTTTCAGAACTCCCTTACCGGTCAGTGTGGTCCATTCCGTCTCATGATATCCGCAGGTATTGCATGCCAGATGCGGCGGGAACTCGATGGCTCCGCACTCCTTGCATTTTCTGGCATAGATTACGCCATCCTTCAAACCATTCCAGAACTTTTCTACGATATGCTCCGGATTCCAGAATTCCTCTGTCTTGATTCTTTCGTTGCTCATCTTCACTCTCCTTGTCCTTTCTCACGCATCAAAAATCAGATTCCAGGATGATGGCGCGCACATTCTGCGCTCCGCCGAATCCACGTAAGAAGGTACGCTTTGGAAGCTTCTTTACCTGCCGTTCTCCGGCCTCTCCGCGCATCTGCGTTACTGCCTCAAAGATATCCGCCATGCCGGAAGCGCCGAAAGCATGTCCGTAGGAGGTTCTTCCGCCGTTTGTATTCATCGGCTTGTCTCCGTCGTAGGCAATCCTGCCGTCCAGAACATATTTCCAGCCCTCACCCTTCGGAAGATAGCCGATTTCTTCTGCAGCCAGGAAGGCCGAAGATCCGATAAAGTCGTTGACATAGAGCAGATCCATATCATCCGCTGTCAGTCCGGTCAGCTCAAAGACCTGTCTGGCAGCCTCTGCGGTCGCCTTTTTCTCCAGATGCGGAACAATTGCGTCCAATACGGAAGCGCCGATTCCCAGAACCTTTACCGGTTTATCCGTGAACTCCCTTGCCATCTCGGTCGGAACGACGATACATGCCGCTGCGCCGTCCGCCACACAGGAATCGCTGGAGGTCCGCAGATACTGCGTCATCTTCGGGTTATTGGAAGATCTCATGTACTCCCATACATCATCGTATCCTGCTTCCTTCGCCATTTCATCATACGTCTTGCGGCGGATCGCCCGCGGGCACAGTGCCGCGGCACGGCGGAAATCATATGCCTGATGTGCCAGAACATCATCGATCGTTTCCTTGCTCAGATGGTTTTCCTTTGCGTAATAGTTGATCCAGTCATCATGATTCATTCCCGGGCCGCCGCCAAGGTACCTTCCGTAAGCGCGGTCAAAAATAGAGTCCAGATCCGGGAAAAGGACCTCAGATGTCAGCGGCACACGCATGAATGCGGGTGTATTGCCGTCCGGCATACCGGTACCCTGCTCGCTGCAGCCGGAAAGAACAATATCGTAAGCGCCGGACGCAACCGCGAAGACCGCTTCCTCCAAAGCGATATAACCGGTACAGCATCCCTCCGAATGGGAAATGGAACCCTTTCCTCTCATGCCGAACCAGTCCGCGACCTGCAGATTCGGTGTAATACAGTGATTCAACACATGCGGATTGGCGGAGCCGTGAAAAAAGTACTGCACATCTCTCGGCTCTACACCCGCGTCCGCCATCGCATCCAGCGCCGCGTGGCCGAACAGCTCTCCATTGGTCAGTCCCTTATAGGTCGGGTTCTCCACACCGTTAAAAAAGGGAGTTGCGCCGATGCCGACGATGGAGACGCTTCTCATATTTTTATTCAGCTTTACATTTGTCAGCATAGATCTTCTCCTTACATTTCGTCCATAACATAGTCAACCAGATCTCCGATGGTCTTGAAGTTTCCGAACCTTGCCACCGGAATCATTACGTCGAAATCATTCTCAATCGATGCTGCCATTGCTACTCTCTGCGAGGATTTAACGCCAAGCTCAGCGGCGATATCGGTATCCTCCTTAATGTCTGCGGCATCCTTGCCAAAAGCCATAGCCGCAAATTCGATCATCTTTGCCAGAACCTCTTCTCTTGTCATGATAGTCTCTCCTTCTTATCTGTTCTCTATTCGTAATGCTTTTCTGCCATCCAACTATAAAAAGCGGAAGATGTTCGATTCCCTCCGGTGATTCCGTTTTATAAAGCGCATTTCAAAACGCGCAGCCTTCTCCTCAGACAGCCTGGTCTGCGGCGATCAGAGCCTTCATAGCCGCCTCTGCTTCCTTCGGCATCGGCTCATAGTTGCCAAGCAGCTTCGCATAGAAGGTTGTTACAGCCATCTCCTCTGTGTAGGTAGCAGCCGCCAGCGCTGCCTTCATGTCCTTTCCACAGGAGAACATTCCGTGATTCTTGATGAGAACCGATCTCCCGTCGCTCCCGATTGCCTCTACAACCTTTGCGGCAACATCGTTTGAGCCGGGCATGGTAAACGGTACGATACGGACCGGAGTAAACTCGCACTGCGGAGGTGTGATCGGGCGAAGCTCATTGTCCTCTCCCATCGCCATGATGGTAGCGAACATTGCGTGTGTGTGAACGGTCGCCTTGATATCCGGTCTTGCGCGAAGGACAGCCGTGTGCATCGGAGTCTCTGAAGACGGCTTGTACGGACCATCCAGCCATTTCCCGTTGAGGTCAACGATGGCAATATCCTCTGCAGTCATGTGCGTGTAGGAAATACCGCTCGGTGTGATTGCGACAACATCCTCATCGTCATCGCGAAGAGCAATGTTCCCGGATGTTCCATGCACCAGCCCCTGCGCAACTGCCTGCTGAATCGCCTCAAGTACAATTTTACGGATTCTCTCGTATTTCATTTCGTTCCTCCAATATTTATTCGTTCATGCTGTGAATCACTTCGTTTTGCCTTGCTATGTACCAAGAATACCAAGGGCGCCATTGAAAGAACACGACACTTTTAGTCAAACTGTTAAATTCGCTCACTTTCAAAAAAAGTGTTCTGTTTCCGGCTTTTTTCTTTTTCTATGATAAAAACAGGCAACCCATACATGTGAAGGAAATTTTGTATGTGAAGGAATTCTTATATGTGAAGGGAGATTTTTATGAACGAAGCAGATAATTATATCATCGGAATGGATATTGGAACGACCAATACAAAGGCGATGCTTATGAGTCAGCACGGCGACATCATCGCTTCCGCATCCAGAAAAAACCATCTGATTGTCCCCGGTCCCAATATGGCAGAGGAGAACGCGGACGAATGGTGGCAGAATGCCCGTGACGTCTTTCGCGAAATATCCGCAAAGGCAGGACGGGACGTGATCGAACATGTCCGTGCCCTCTCCATCAGTTCCCAGACGGTGACCATGCTCCCTGTGGATCGGAACGGACGTCCCCTGCGGAACGCTCTGATCTGGATGGACGTCCGCTCCTCCAAGGAAATGCATGAAATTTCCGACAAGGTGACGCATTCGCGTTTCACGGAAATCACCGGCGGACAGCCTGACGCCGGATTTCTGCCGAACAAGATCCTCTGGTTCCGCAGAAATGAACCCGAACTTTTTGCGAAAACATATAAAATACTGCAGTGCAGCTCTTATATCAATTTTAAGCTGACCGGCGTGTACTCCATGGATGTCGACCAGGCAAACCGCAGCCAGTGCATGGAGGTTCATACCCTGAACTGGTCCAAAGAGATCGGAGATGCTGTGGGTGTGGACTTTGATGAACTTCTGCCGAAGCCGTCCCTTACCACCGAGATCATCGGACAGGTCACCCGGTCCGCAGCCGAAGAAACCGGCCTTACAGAAGGAATTCCGGTTGTCGCAGGCTGCAGCGATGCCGCCGCCTCTGTCTTTGCCACCGGCCTCTGCCGGCAGGGTGACGCTGCGGAATCCTCCGGCACTTCCTCTCTGGTTTTTGTCGCCAGTCCGGTGCGTGGGGATCTGTCCCTTCCGGTCACAACGAGACCCTGTGCCATTCCGGGTGTTCCTTACGTATTCGACGCTCCGATCAGCACATCCGGAGCCGCTGTCAAATGGTATCTGGATGCCATGGGACAGGAAGAAAAAGATTACGCAAAACAGATGGGGATCGACCCCTACACCGCATTAAATCAGGTTGCCGAAGCCGTTCCCGCAGGATCCAACGGCGTGCTGTTTTTCCCCTACCTCATGGGGGAACGGGCACCTCTCTGGAACTCCCATGCAAAGGGCATGTTTATCGGAATGTCTCTGAGCACAGAGCATGCGGATTTCACCCGGGCCATGTTTGAAGGAACCGCATTTGCCCTCCGCCACGTCATGACCGAAATCAGCCATGCTGGCGGACACGCGAAATCATTACGGATCACCGGAGGCGGCGCCAAAAGCCGGGAATGGTCCCGCATCAAGGCATCCATGCTCCGCATGCCTGTCTACGTGTTGGATGACAAATCCGGCGATGTTCCCTTCGGCGATATCCTGATCGCCGGTCATGCCGTCGGTCTCTTTTCGGATATCCCGGCCGCAGTCGATGAGATTCTGAAGGTTAAGGAAATCATTGAGCCCAATGAACAGTGGGCGGACATCTACGATCAGGTTTATCCGTATTACATCAGCCTGTACAAGGATCTCGATGAGGATCTGCGCTGCTACAAGGACACGGTGAATGCGCTCAACCTGCATCGCTGAAATTTGAAAAAGTCCCTGTTCACCGGGACTTTTGCCACGAAGAGGCTGCCGCACCATCTGGTGCGGCA
>OMUU01000075.1 GCA_900314295.1 uncultured Lachnospiraceae bacterium
CTCAGAAAGACGGATGCCGCAGAAATGGCTTAAACACGGGCTTTTTCTGCCCTCTGTCAATTTGTTCTTGTTAGCAGAGCCACGGTCTTCACATGCCCCGAGACAGTGAGGGACATAATCACGTAGGTTCTTGCTGTCTGGAAATTGGTCAAAGCGGGGACATGCTGTTCGGAAATTTGTCAGAAATATGATGTTGCTTCATTACCTTCAATGATATCAGCGACATTGCAAAACACATTGAATCTGGAATTTAACTCTCTTCTACAAATAATTCATCAACAGAATACAATGCCGCCTTTCCTGCTATGAATATCTTTTTTCCGTCCTTACGGCAATATAACGTTCCTCCACGCTGTGATGCCTGAAATGCAACCAATTCATCTTTACCGAGTTTATCAGCCCAGTATGGGATAATATGGCAGTGACCGGAACCACAAACCGGATCTTCCGGCACTGCAAGTTTCGGAGCAAAACTGCGAGAAACGCAATCTTCATCACTGCCTTTAGCTGTTACGTGCAACAGCAAGCCATCTATCTGTTTTACTCTTTCCAAATCAGGCGTAAGTTCCCGTACCGTCTTTTCATTATCCATCACGCAAAGCAGATCTCTTCCCATGAAGGCTTCAAGTGGTCTGGAACCAAGAGCCTGTTCCATTTCATCTGTCACTTCCACCGGCACCAGATCATAGGCTGGAAACTCCATTTCTAACAGATCATCTTTTTTTGTTACGATCAAATCGCCGGAAATTGTCGTAAAGACAAGTCTGTCAGCGTCCTTTTCAAATAACCTGAACAGAACATAGGCGGTTCCAAGTGTTGCGTGACCGCACAGATCAATCTCGCCGCCGGGTGTAAACCATCGTAAATGCCACTTTTCTCCTTCCTTGACGGTGAAGGCCGTTTCAGAGAAGTTGTTTTCTTTGGTGATGTTCATCATCAGAGTTTCATCCGGCCACTGCTCCAATACACAGACTGCTGCTTGATTACCGTGGAATACGTTATCCGTAAATGCGTCAACGACATATTGTTTCATACTACTCACACTCCTTATAACATCTCAATCAATGCGGCCGTTTCTTGCTCTGTTGTTCCCCAGTCTGCCGCAAGCCGAATCACAGTGTGATAGTCATCGTATTTTTCCCAGAATCCATACTCGACTTTTTCTCCCAGCCTTTTCAGCGCATCATTTTCGATAACAACAAATATCTGATTCGTCGGTGATTCAAAATACAGACGGTACCCTTTTTCCAGTAAAGCCTTCCTTATTCGCGCTGCTGATTCAATCGCCGGTTTCCCAATCATCATATATAGATCATCCCGGAACAGCTCGTCAAACTGGATTCCCAATAGTCTTCCTTTCGCCAGAAGCGCTCCATGCTGCTTGATAATCGTGAAAAGGTGAGGTATCTTTTCCGGCTCCGGAACCACCACTGCTTCTCCAAATAGTGCGCCGCACTTGGTACCGCCGATATAGAAGGCATCGCAAAGCTCTGCCAGACATGTAAGCGTCACATCGTTTTCCGGGCATGAAAGCGCATAGGCAAGTCTTGCTCCATCCACATACAGGTAAATTCCATACTTATCACACACGTTTCTGAAAGCCTGAAGTTCCGCCTTGGTATAAAGCGCTCCGTACTCCGTGGGATGGGACAGATAAACCATTCCCGGCATTACCATATGTTCGTGGTTCGCGTCGTCGTAATAGTCATCCAGATATTTTTCTACTGCCTCGGCGGATATCTTTCCGTACTGATGCGGAATTGTAAGAACCTTATGCCCATTTGCTTCGATGGCACCTGCCTCATGGACACTGATATGCCCCGTCTCTGCTGCAATGACTCCCTGATAGGATTTCAAAAGGGCATCGACCATAACGGCATTCGTCTGCGTGCCTCCTACCAGAAACTCCACAGCAGCTCTTTCACATTCACAGGCTTTTCTGATTCTGTTTCTGGCGGATTCAGAGATCTCATCAAGCCCGTATCCTACTGTTTTTATCATATTGGTTTCCATCATTCTCCGCAGAATGCCAGGATGAGCTCCTTTTGCATAATCACAAGCGAAGCTGAGTTTTTCGTTCATATCCATTGCAACCTCCTCTTTGACTTTACCTGTGTCAGATTATATAATCAGCCTATCCATGAGTAAAGTTTCAATTTGTCATGTTTGCCATGATTATTGTCATATATGAGGAGAAAGTATGGAAATCAATCAATGCGAAGCTGTCCTGAAAGCTGTCGAAACCGGAAGTCTAAGTGCTGCCGCTGAAGCCCTGAATTATACCCAATCCGGCATCACCCGCATGATCCGCTCATTGGAAAATGAACTCGGTTATGAAGTATTCTTCCGCAGTAAGCATGGCGTCACACTTACTGAGAACGGCAAAGCCATGCTCCCTCTGTTCACTGACATCGTCCGGGCTCATAACAATGCGAAAGAATACAGTTCTCACTTAACAGGACTCCTTAGAGGCACACTCAATATCGGAACCTATTACAGTATCTCTGCTCTTTGCCTGCCGCCGATACTAAAAGGGTTTTGTGCCTCATACCCCGGCATCACGATCAACCTTACGGAAGGTGGAAACAGAGAAACGTATGAGTGGCTGAATGACGGCTTGATGGACTTTTGCTTCTGCGCCAAGCCATCTGATAACGTTCCGTGTCAGTGGATACCCCTTTTCGAAGACGAGATCGTGGTCTGGCTTCCAAAGGGACATGAATTGGAGAATCGATCATCCTTTCCGATAAAGAGACTGGAGCAGGAGCCATTCATCCATACGTCTCCCGATCATGATACAGATCAAGATCGTCTTCTCAGGCAGTTCTCTCTTCATCCGGATACCAGATTCTCTACCCGTGATGGTTTTTCCACCTACAAAATGGTCGCCGCCGGTTTAGGTATCAGCTTTAACCAACGCTTGATCTCCCGTGACTGGAAAGATGAAATCATCGAATTACCGCTTGATCCGCCGCAATATATATCCCTTGGTATTGCTGCGCCAACAACAAGAGAACTATCACCCGCCGCGAAGGTTTTCATTGAATATGCGGAAAAAGAGATTACACAATCTCCTCCTGTATAGATCATGAGTTGTCGCGCGACATCTATCTCAAAGTCACAACTACCCCAACATCTAACTCGGCAACTTAACATATTGACATCTATCAAGGCAACGGGGCTCTCACACTTTTGAGCCGGGTTGCCCTTGGATAAGTTACCGAGAAGCGTTTGTACTGCCCGAAGCCAAATTTGCCCGATTGCTCGAAAACCGCAGTATTCCTGGGCTTTCGCGCCTATTTTTCTTTGACCCGTGACATCAATACTACCGTCTCAACATGCCCCGAGACAGCAGAAAAAATAATCATACTGATTCATGCTGTCTGGGAATTGGTCAAGGTAGGGACATGCTGTTCGGGAATTTGTCAGAAATATGATGCTCCATTACCTTCAATGATATCAGCGACATTGCAAAACACATTGAACTGGAATTTTACGTTTGCAACATACTCCATATGCATTCCAGTAAAGTCAGTGCCAGAATGATATTGATAATCCTGTAATGCTTTACATAGAATTTCTGTATCAGAAGTCCTGCACCGACCCAAGTTGAAGTTGCAATCGTCCCGATCGTTGCAATCAAAAGTTCAAAACCGATCAGAACCCACAGAACCTTACTATATGGGGTAATGAACCCTGTCAGCGCTGTGATTCCAAACATATAGATTTTGATATTTACAAACTGCAGCAGGAATCCTTTCATGAATGAGGCTGATCCCTGCTCTTCGCTGGATTCCGGCTTGCTTATGGCAATATGGATCGCAAGCCAAAGGATGTAAGCGGCTCCGATATACTTCATCACCTGCAAAGCATTTGGAAGAAATGCACCTACCCCGTACACAAAAACAGCGCATATTATCTGCACTACATAGTACCCTGTGAATATTCCAAAAAAGAGCGGCTTTCCTTTCTTCCACCCGTAATTGGTCACTGTATTAAGCGCCAGGATATTCCCCGGTCCCGGTGTAAATGCATTCACAATCGCGTAAACAAAAAAATTTGCCAGCGCATATCCAGGCATAACAAAATCTCCTTTCGCAGCATTGATGTTATCATACCGCAAAACGGAGATTTATAGGT
>OMUU01000120.1 GCA_900314295.1 uncultured Lachnospiraceae bacterium
AGTCCTCGCAATCCACTTCTTGAAGAATTCACGGATAAAACTTTTAACAGCCAGTAATGCTCAGGCAAAGGTACTGTAAAATCTTAGCCGTTTTAGGTGGCGCGTGAACAGTAACTTCCCGGGAATTGATTTCTTCTATAAAATCAGCTAGAATGCTTCTGGATAGAAAACATCGGAAAGCATCTGTTCCGAATTATTCACGCACAGCATCTATGGAGGCTATTTGATGAAGCACATTGTTCTCACGGGCGGCGGAACCGCCGGCCACGTAACTCCGAATATTGCCCTGATCCCCGGGCTCAAGGAGATGGGATATAAGATTTCCTACATTGGTTCCTACAATGGAATCGAAAAAAACCTGATCGAGGCAGAGGGAATCCCCTACTACGGAATATCCACCGGCAAACTGCGCCGGTATATCGATCCCAAGAATCTGTCGGATCCGTTTCGCGTGGTAAAGGGCATTTTCGAAGCCCGTAAACTGATAAAAAAGATCAACCCGGACATCGTGTTCTCAAAGGGCGGATTTGTAGCCGTTCCGGTTGTTCTCGCGGCGAAAAACTGCAAGGTTCCTGTGATCATCCATGAATCGGATATGACGCCCGGCCTCGCAAATAAAATATGTATTCCTTATGCCTCCAAGGTCTGCTGCAATTTCCCGGAGACGCTCTCCAACCTGCCGGAGGGCAAAGCCGTTGTAACCGGAACACCGATCCGAAAGGAACTGCAAGAGGGAAACGCCGAGCGCGGCTATGCATTCACCGGTCTTTCTTCGGACAAGCCGGTCATTCTCGTCATGGGCGGAAGTCTCGGCTCCGTAAATGTAAATAACCATGTCCGCCAGGCTCTTCCGGAGCTCCTGAAGCAATATCAGGTTGTGCATCTGTGCGGCAAGGGAAATATGGATCACTCCCTGGATCACACCGACGGATACCGCCAGTATGAATATATCAAGGAAGAGCTGCCGGACCTCTTCGCAATGGCAGATCTGATTATCTCCCGCGCGGGAGCAAACGCAATCTGCGAAATCAGTACCCTTGCCATTCCGAACCTGCTCATCCCGCTTTCCGCAAATGCCAGCCGCGGCGATCAGATATTAAATGCCCGGTCTTTTGAAAAACAGGGATACAGCGAGGTAATCGAAGAGGAAAATCTCACCAAAGAGACTCTTCTCGCCGCGGTACAGAAGCTTCATGACAACCGCGATACCTATATCTCCGCAATGAAGAACAGCAGACACACCGATTCCATACAGATGATCCTCGATCTCATCCGCAAATACACAAAGTAACCCGGCATATCGTATGCCGACATATGCCCTGTAGCATTCTGACGTGCAGTCTGTTGCGTAAAATGCGCGTAATGCAGCCGATATTGTCCCTCAGCTGCATTACGCGCATTCTTCTTATTTACACGAACAGTGAGCCGCAGCCGAATGAGAAGTATCTGTGTGCGGCGAGCGGATAAAACTCGCACAGCGTGTTTTATCTCGTTCCTTACATGGCGAATTCCGTCTGACCTTCTGCAGCAGACATCTTCTCCCCTGATCCATCTGATCCGGCAAAGGTTCACTTAAGCCCTTTTGCCTTCTCCAGAATCTCCTCCTTTGCCTCATCGGTCAACGTGCCCGGTTTCCATGTGACGCCGGCGCCGTCGCCCTTGTATCTCGGAATCAGATGAATATGGAAATGGAACACCGTCTGTCCGGCAGTCTCTCCATTGTTCTGAACGACATTATAGCCGTCACAAGGCAATTCCTTCATCATGAAGGTTACAATCTTCTTCGCCAGCGCAGCCGCTCTGGCTAAAAGATCCTCAGGAATCTCCGTGATGTCGGCGTAATGCTTTTTCGGAAGAATGAGTGCATGCCCCTTCGTCGCAGGTCCGAGATCCAGAATCACCCGGAAATCATCGTCTTCGTAAATCGTCGCCGACGGGATTTCTCCCCCTGCAATTTTACAGAAAATACAATCCTTCATAATCTTGTCCTCCCTGTGTGTATCCATGAATTTCCTTTCATTATACACTTTTCGGAGGCTGTTGAACAATCCCCGTTGCATGATAGGTGTACCGCTGATCGGAAAAACACAGCTGATCACCGTCTTTCAGCGGATATGTCTCTCCGGAGGTGAGCATTTCTCCATTCCGAAAGGTACCGTTTTTGGAGTTCAGATCGATGATATCATAACCGGCCTCTCGATAGACAAACCTGGCATGAATTCTGCTCACGGTTGCAACACTCACGATCAGATCCGCGGCCTTTCTGCTCTTCCCCAGAATATGATTTGTCTTCCACAGGACAATCGCCTCCGCCTGTCCATCTTCGGTCCGATGCCCGGTATGTTGTTCCCGCCCTTCCGGCACCAGCATGGCCAGAGCCTTCGGCACCGCCTCCTGCGAAGCTGCCGTCAAGAGTACCGTCTCCTTTCCTCCATCCTCATCGACCGATGTGTCCTCCTCTCTTTCTTCGCGCATATCCTTCGATATCTTCCCGGTCATGTCTGACGGTACCTTTCCATATCGTTCCGAATATACGTTCCCATATCCTTCCGACGATACGGTTCCGCATTTTTCTATCGATATGTTTCCATATCCTTCCGTCGAAAAATCTTCCGATGAAAGCTCCGGCCGAATTCCCCGCTCCTTTCTTTTTCTATCGCGAACAGCACCACTTACCTCTTCCGGTCCCTCGTCCACGAAGTTTTCGTCCTGTCCTTTTCTCCCTGAAAACCAATTTCGAATCCGTGAAAAGAAGCCATCCCCGGTAGCATTATCATCATCCTCGAAAAATTCATCCAGAATTTTTTCCCGCTGCTCCTTCCGTTCTTTCTCCTCCGCCTTCGCCGACTCCAAGCTCTCTGACTCCGGTCTCGGGCGGCATTCCGCCAAAAGCTCCTCAAAATCCTCCGCACATAATTCGCCCGCAGAGGCCTTTTGGTAAAAGGCATATCCCATAATCACGGATTTCCGGTCCCCGTGGTCCAAATGCGGCAGCATCGTTTCTCCGAGGATTTTCAGCTGATCCGAGAAAGATTCCTCTTCGTCCGGATAGTATATGAAATAGATCCGCGTTCTCTCCGCATTTAGAAAAATAAGATCCGGGCGCAGCTGTATCCCGTTTTCATCCAGGAGAAACTCCTCAAGATTGTGGATGGATGCAAGCAGAGAGGAGTACAGAAGTTCCAGAAATTGTCCCGTAATCTTCTCCGTCGCCAGAATATCCTCCAGCGACTGCCTCGATGTCACATCATACAGATATCGTGTGCTGACATCAATTTCTTGGATATGGCACTCCAGAAATCCCGGGATATGATTCTCTGTCAGCATTCGGACGATATAACTGCTGCGATCCGGCGTTTTTCCCTCAGAAAGGATCCGGTAATTGTGACAGAGATCCCGGCTGCTTTCAATTTTCATCCTCTCCCTCCTCTCCTGCTCATCTATCGTCTGATACTTTTCCTCACCATTCTGGCCGTTCTGAGCTCTCCCACCGGAGTCACCTTATCCACATCCGCACTGACCGACAGATGGAAAATATCCTGAAACGCCGAAAAGCGCTGTCCCGAGAAAGAAATCGACGTTCCTCTTTTTCCGCAGGTTACGGCAATTGCGGGCCGGGAAGCCGGCATTACCTGAGATTTCACCCTTTCTTCCGCCTTCCTTTCCGCTATGCCTTGCGCGTCAACCTCTCGATCATAACGGCTGTTCCCCGCGAGACACACTTCCGCTGCCGCCGCAAGATACCAGTTTCGGTTGTGCACATAGAAACACATGACAATGAGCAACGCTGTCAGCAGGACCGTCGCCGGAACAATAAACGACGCCTCCACTGTCATGCTTCCCTGTATAAGCCACGTCAGCTTTCTTCCCATTCCTTTCCTTCTCATTACTTTCCTTCCCGCTTCTTCTCTTCCCACTACTTCCCTTCCCACTTCTTCTCTTCTCATTACTTCCCTTCCCACTTCTTCCCTTCTCATGTCTATCAGCAGGAAAAACTTTGATACGATACCTGCAACAATTGTTACACATGATGTATTCCCGGGAGATCTGAAGTATTCGCAAGAAGCCTGAATTTATAGGAGCGCTTCCCCGGTAAGCCCTCCGAATATGAGCCACATCGTATATGACAGGCACATAAACGGCACAAAGGGCAAGGTTACTCTCTCCGTCGAACGCACTCCTTTTATGACAGCACCTGTAACAAAAACCGCAAGGAGTGCCGGAATTAAAATCCCGCATATTGTAAACAGATCGCTCCAAGCCCCGCATGAGAGAAGAACGATCCCATCACCCGGCCCAACCTTTTCCCTTGTCCACACCGCGGCGAGAAGAAAAAGTGTCCCCGGAAACATTGCCGCTAAATCGATACCCTTCCTTTCGATTATCCCGGACACAAGCAACGCAAGTGAAAAAAAGGGAAGTATCCTGCGCGTTCTCAGGTCCGACAGACCATTCGCCGCCAGGATCATCAGCATCACTCCACCACGAAAGCTCTCCACGGTCTCCCTGACCCGCTCCTTTCCCTCCGATCCGAATTCCACTGCTTCGTAACTTTTCTCCCGATTCTGCACCCTCTTTTGCCGCGCACCGACTGCAGATGTAGATTCATGCCGCTTCTGCTCTGTCCTTTGCCGCGCACCGGCTGCAGATATGCATTCCTTCCGCTTCCGAAGCCGGTACAAGATGAACCTTTCTTGTAAGTCCGCTGCACTTCGAGGAATTGTGGTAACAATCTCCCTCGCCGGTGATGTATACAAGCCCGTGCATTTCTCCCTTACCGACACATTTCTCACAGGCATGATACCGTCCTCCTCCGGCATTTCGCATTCCCGACAGCAGAACGGAGGGCACCCGCTGTATCTGAAGCTCCAGATGCGTACACTCCGAATGGGTATGGTAGACGGACCCGTATTCTGTCACATACACAAGACGGTTCCCCTCCTCCGAAGGAAGCTCACGGTTCTCCTCCGGGTCTCTGCCCGTCCAGGCATGAACCCGTCCTCTAACCGCGATGCTCCTGCCCGGAATCGGAACCGGGAACCATTCCGGCTTGTAAAAAACAGGCTCACACAGATCAATGACGGACGGTCCCGAATAAACGCCGGTCATTCCGGCCACGGATCCTGTTTTTTCAACCGTTTCCTGAAGCCGGATCATCTTTTTTACATACAGGCCGTAAATATCCATCATACAGATCAGCGATGTCACGCAAAGGAAAAACAGAGGGACCGACCATGCGGCTTCCACGGTCAAACTACCCTGCCGCCATCTGCCTTTTCTATTATTTTTTCTTATATCGTTTCTTGTACCATTTTTTTCATCATTTTTTGTATCATTTCTTTTTTCTTCTTTGTTATCTCTTTTCATACCTTTTTGGCATCGATTGTGACGCCCTCCCGCACCACAATACTATAAAACCGGCTGCTGCGTTGCTTCTCACATGCAGAACACCTGTATCTATGTCCGGAATCCGCCGGGCTGTCTCCCGAATGCGTTCCGATCCGGGAATAGATTCGCAGAATTATCTCATGTCCTTTCTTATCATAAAGTATTTTGTCGTTTCGGGTGTGGGGATTTCGGACCCTCCCGCAAAGCGGGAGACACCCCGCCGGATTCCGTATAACCATTTTCTATTACATATCATATCCGTAGCTTCTCTCCGCCGTATAGCTGCCAGTTCCGACAGATACTCCCAGCTCAACATTCACCGCATCGATACAGTGATCCAGACGAAAATTTTTCTTACCCTCATGCATCCGGATGTTGAGCTCCGTCAAGTCCATAATTCTCTCTGTCAGCTTCCCCGTTTGCTCGGACAGCAGAAGGATTCTCAGATAGTCCTTGTATTCCAGTCCGGTTGCCGAGGATTTTCTCTCCCTGTCCGCCGCAGACGTAAATCTCCCGATATTCTCAATGGAAAGCTGCCAGGATTCTGCTGACTTTACGAGAGGTATTTTCCCTCCGCGCGTCAGAACCTGAAGATCGAGAACCGACTCCCCATAAGCCCACGCCACCCGGATCGCAAATGCAAGAACCGGCGCAAGCTCAGGATTCAGAAGCCCTGCACTGATTCCGGCAGCGAGCAGATCCGCCTGCGCTCTCTTATCCGGATCCGTCATCAGAAATGCCATATTGGACGCCGCTCGGAGCACCTGCAGCTTTGATAAAACCAGCTTCAGGTTGTCCCGGTCGTTCCGCCTTCCTCCTATGGCATACTCCGCCTGATAGGAAAGCCTCTTCTCCTGATCTCCATCTGAAAAACAAGGAAAGTCTTCCATCAGGAATTCCTGAATCAGCAGCTTTTCCATCGGACCTTCCCACTCGGACGGAGTCATACCCATACCCAGAGAATGCTCTCTGTCACTCAACAGATCACCCATTCTGATTTCTTTCCGGGAAAGCCCTGCTTCCCCTTCTCCGAACACAAGCTTCAGCAACCCTCTCCCTCGAAGCAGCTGATAAGAAAGAAGCGGATTTTCCCAGACCGGTACGACATTCCCGCCAAAACCTTCTGCGATTTCTTCCGCCGATACTTCCTCCTCGCTGTCCTCGCTCTGTTCAATGGAAGGCACCGGACGACACAACCCCTCGGCAACATCCTGTTCATAATATTCCTGTGCATTCTCTGCCCGGTATGTCCCCGCCTGTTTTTCCAGCTTATCCGCTTTATCTCCATCTCGAGAGACACCATCCGACGGCTTTTTCAAAAGCTCTGCTCCGGCCTGAAGCTTCATCTGCTCGCACACCTGTCTCCGAAAGGCAGTATTCTCCTGATCCGTTGCCAGGACATAGCCTGTCACCGATCCCTTCTCTCTGTTCAAACGTATGCTCAGAAGGTTTCCGCCTCCTGTCAGATTGTTCTTCGTCGGATCCAGGATATACTCCGCATACGTCTCTGTCTCCCGGAGCACCTCGTCCAGACGCAGGTCAGCCGTCCCGTATCCTCCGTCCACAAACAGCAGACCGTAATCCTCAAACAGCTCACGGTCATACTGCGCGAATACCGAATACATCCCCTGCTCCAGCGCACTTGCCAGCGTGGTTCTCGCGGCTGCCTGACGCATGGATTTCAACCCTGCAAGAATAAGCCCCAGGAGAACCAGAAGCAGCAGACTGACAAAAAGTGTGATGCTGCCCCGGCTCATCTTCTCCCTCCGGTTGTCCGTTAACCAATTCCGCATGGTGTCCCTCATCCGCCTTCCTCAGATTCCCTGACTTTTACTGGTGATCTTGCTCAGAATATTCGATACCAGGCTTGTAAGCTGACTCTTAAAGATAATTACCAGGCCGATCAGAACTACAATGATCAAAACGATTTCCACCGTGCTGATTCCATCCTCTTCCATCCAAAAAGCTCGTATCCTGTTTCGTAGTTCTCTCATCTTGTCCTCCTTTTTATAGACGTTCTCTTTATTGACGTTCTATTGATTGATGTTTTATCGATTAATGTTCTATTTTATGCAGTCTCTTTTCTCTCTCTGTTACAGACTCTTTCTTTTGATAAGCCGCTTCTCTTGCTCCTAAAAATGTTCATGCTCGTAAAATGTTTTCCGCCGATTTTTTCTGTCTTTTCTCTCATATCTTTCAGAGCTGCATCGTCGCAGGAATGATAATAATGAGCAGGACAATGCCCAGCATGACAAACATAGGGAACACCATACGGATAGCCGCCCGGTCTCCCTCCGCTCTTGCGCGCCTTTTCCGTGTCTCAAAAGCCTCCTGCACTTCTTTTTCCAGCATTCCGGACAGCTGACTTCCCCCTTTTTTCTGGCTCTGCGCGAGAAGAAGCGCCAGCTTCCGGTACTCCGGCGTACCGCAGCGCTCGCCGAAATGTGCCAGAGCATCCTGCTCATACACTCCGTTATTCATCTCCATCACGGTAACGGATATCTCTCTGTACTCCTTTGCGAGTCTCTCCAGCGCTTTTCTCACGCTAAGTCCCGCTGCCGTCAGCAGCTGCAGCTTACTTACCAGCTCCGGATATTCACGGGTCAGAATTTTTCTCCGCTTCTGTTCCGCTTTCTCCTTCCTGTCCTTTCCTGCAAAAAATGGTGCAATTCCAGCCAGCAGAATCATCATGCACAGGTAGGCACCCTTGTGCTCGATTTTCCTGTACCAGGTCAGTTTCTCTCCATCTGCCTGCTCCGGAAGCAGGTATTCTGCTGACAAATCCCTTCCGTTTCTTGCCGCTCTCTCATTTAATGTCTCACTCTCCTTTTGTATCCTTTCCTGCACCGCCTCCTTTTCTCTGGAAGGATATACCATCATCACCCTCTGATATTCTTCTTCTGTTCCGGACAGCGAAAGCTTTCCGGTCAACGTCACCTCCTCTCCGCTCTTCGAAATCTCCGGAGATAAAACCCCTTCCCAGCTGACGAGGTCGGGCCGATCCGTGGACCACTCCACGTTGATCGAAGGATTCGAGAAGCTCTCCGGCAGCTCCAGGTTCCACTCGATCCGTCCAAAATCCTTGTTTCTTCCCAGAATTTTCTCATCCAGCACCTCCATTTCTCTCCGGAGCTCCTCTTCTGCCTTCCGGGACGAATATTCCTCTTCCGGTATCGCAATTGTAATTTTCTCTTTTCCTCCCTTTCCGGAGGCAACGGCAAGCTCTACCTGTTCTCCCGTACTTCCCCTTGCCGTTCTCTTTACGGATTTTACCGTCTCCCAGTCTCCCTCCTGTATTTCCCGGAAAATCAACGCTCCGGTCGCCACAGTACTGATGATCAGCACGAGAAAAAAGACCCCGGATATTTTCTGATGACGAAATAGCCAGATGACGGCCGCTGCTGTAGCTGCCGGGAGCACCATTTTAATCAATATTCCCTCCTCTCCCGTTCTAAATGATTCACACCTCAATCCTGCAAAGCTTTCTTCCCGCCAGAAACGCCCCCGCGTACAGAATCAGGCACAGCGTCATCAGAACGGCTCCCGCCGGATTTCCGTAAATTTTGTCAGAGAAACCTTCGAACGTTACTCTCATATACAGGATGATTCCGCCCGGCATAAAGCTCATGATGCTCTGCTCATACCTCCTGGAGGCGGTGACTGTATCAATTTCCTGCCGGGTGTCGATCTTCTCGCAGATGTTTCTCCACGTTGATTCCAGTATGTGACTCATATCGCCGCCCGTTCGTTTGGCGATCAACAGAACCTCGCTGAAATTCATAATATCTTCCACCCCGCTCCGGGTCCCCAGTTCAAGAAACAGCTGCTCCACCGGCTTCCCGAATCGCATCTGCCCTGTAATATCCCTTAATTCAAGAACCAGCAGGTCCTTTCTGCCGTACAGCTTTGCCAGATCGGACGCAGCCATGCGAACACCGTTTTCCAGTGAGTAACCGGCCAGAAGATTTGTGTGCAGCGATGAGAGAAAATCCCGAAAGTGGTAGTTCAGCATCCTCTGCCTCTCCTCCTTCTTCTGTTTTTTCTTCGCAATGAGATAAACCGCCATGACCACAAGGGCAACCGGCGCCGCATAAACGGAGTTGTAGCACAGCCAAACCACGCACAGTCCCACAACCAGCCCGGCCGCACCGTACTTCAGAAGCTCCGGGACTGTGAAGTGATAAACCCGGTAGTCCGTCCTGCCTTTCCCCTCCTTCCGTCCTCTCTCACGGAAGATTCCTTCTCTTACGGAGTTTTTCCAGTTTCTCACAATTTCCAAGCTCATTGACCTTTATCAGCACTCCTTCTCTGTCTCTTGCAAACAGGGTGCGAATCTCCGGCTCCTCTCCCTTCATCCCGGCAATTTCCGCGATCTCACCGAGCCTCCTTGTCCCGTCCGCCTCTCTTGTCAAATGAATCATAATCTCCACTCCTGACACAATCTGTCTGCGAATAACGAGGATCGGAAGCTGCTCTCCCATTAGCACCATCATCTCCAGTCTCGATATCATGTCCCTCACACTGTTGGCGTGCGCCGTCCCGAGGCTTCCGGAATGCCCCGTATTCAGACACATCAAGAAGTCCTCCGCCTCCGCTCCGCGCACCTCTCCGATAATGATACGGCTCGGCCGCATTCTAAGTGCCGCCTTGATCAGATCCCGGATTGTGACGGCATGGGCCCCGTCCAGATTCGCGTCCCTCGCTTCCATCCGCACCAGATTCGGAATCCCCTGCAGCTGCAGCTCTGCGTTGTCCTCGATCGTGATGATCCGCTCCTCCGGCGGGATGCAGGACGACAGCGCATTCAAAAACGTCGTTTTCCCCGTAGACGTACCGCCTCCGATCAACATCGAATATCGTGCCTCCACAAGATCCCGCAGAAAAAGCGCAGCCTCCCTTGTCACACTTCCCCAGCGGATCAGATGCTCAAGTGTAACCGCCTCCTCCGGAAAGCGGCGTATCGTGAGAATCGGCCCGTCGAGTGCGATCGGATTCAAAACAACATTCACACGTGACCCATTGTCATCCGGAAGCCTCGCGTCCACGATCGGTCTCTGTTCATTCACCACCCGGTTGCATCTTCCCACAATCTGCTGAATCACATCTTCCAGTCTCTCTCTGGAGGCAAAATGATGCTTCCAGGCATACAGCCGTCCTCCCTTTTCATAAAAAATATGGCGATACCCGTTTACCATAATTTCCGTGATCTCCGGATCATCCATCAGCTCCTGAAGCACATCCAGCCTGCGCACCGAATAGAAAAGCGATTTGTGGAGCTGTTCCTTCTCAGACAGTGACATCACGGCCGCACAAGATTCGTTCAGGATCAGATCATCGATCCGTTCCTGAATCTTCTCGTCTTCCAGATCCGGATTATCTTCCAGCTGATCCATCAGGCTGACCCGTATTTTCTCAAAGATGTCTTCCTTCCGCATCGTTCTTCCTCCCCCGCTGTCAGTTCGGAATCCATACAGCCCCGTACGATCCTTCCAAGCCTTCCGGTCATCTGTCTCTCCAGAAAATCATCCCTTCCCGGAACAGCATCCGGATCCGGAAGTATCACCTCATGTATCTTCTCCCGGCCCGCTCTCTCCTCAAGCTCCGAGGCAAACGCCCGGTTTCGCATTCTCGAAACCGGATCATCATGCGCGATGACATAAATCTCCTCACAGCTTTGCAGCAGCTCCTCAAAGCCGTTCATCTGCCAGTCCAGATCCAGGAGAATTCTGCGATACGTACTGGTCCTCGTCAACTCACCGATCATTCCCGTCCATTGTTCCTCTGTCATCTCTCCGATATCAGACGCATCCCTCACCGGAAGCAGATAATCAAGCGAGCCGAATTTGCGAAGCATTGTGTTCAGCTGATATATCAGTCCGCTTCTCCCTCTCCTGTAAAAATACATCAGATCACTGAGTGTCCGCATGCTCTCCCCAGGATCGGGAAGAAGCTGTTCCATACCGGATCTCGGCTCCAGATTCAGATAAAGACTCGGAAGCTTTTCCGCGGCAATGCGCCCGTACAGCATGGAAAAAATAACCTTCTGACCCGGATCCGAAACGGAGCATATGCCCGTTTTCACGCAAGTCGGCTTTGCGATGACTTCCGGACCTGTCGCCGCCTTTTCCGCCCCGTAGCAGTCCATAACCTCTCTCACCACACGGCTCTGGCTCTGATATTTATAAATCTGCCGACAGTTCCCCTTCTCCGGAAATCCTTCCTCCGTAATACAGGAACCGTCTTCCGCCAGAATAAAAAGCGTCCCGATATCCAGCTGCCGTATCTCGTCATCCGCCGCTTTTTCCGAAATCAGAAGAATCTCGATGTGGTGCTTCCCCGCAAATTCTCTCAGCGTTTCCACCGAAGTGAAGCTTCGGATTTCGAACGGAAGATTTTCCTTCTCTGTCAGATAATTCATGAAACGAATGGCATATTCTCTTTCCGTGTCACACACGGCTAGTATTTTTTTCATGGCGCCCCTCCCTTCCAGACGGATCCTCACCTAATCTTCAACTGCTATTTTCCTTCCCGGCTGGTCCCCACTTTATCCTCAACTTCCCTTTCTTTTCCATACTGATTCTCCTCTTGTCTTCGGCTGTATCCTCACACAAACCGTTCCTCAGTATCCGGCAGCTCTTTCAGTACCACCCCGCCGCCCATGGGATCAGTGCGGCGAATATATAAACCGCCAGATGCACCTTTTCTTCCGCTCTCGCACCTCTCCAGTATGGCTCCCGACAGCCGGAAAGACGAAATGTGTACAGATATCGAATCAGGTATCGGAATCGTTCAAAAGGATGGGAATCGTCCGAATCGGACGGTGAAAAAAAGATATGCAGAACGGCGCATACAGACGCCGAAAGAAAAGTAAACAACAGCTGCCGGAGAATCTGCCCGGGCTTCATAAATGCTCCGGTCACCATCAGAAGCTTGATATCGCCTGCCCCGATCATCCGGAGCAGATAAAACGGAAGCAGAAGAAGAAGGGGGATCAGCGCAGACAGGAAGTCCGGATTTGAGCGGCTGTCCCGGAAAAACAGGATCTGCCCCGTCAGACTGAAAAGCAATCCGGTCAGGAGCCACAAATTCGGAATTCTCTCTTCCTTCAGATCAAAAAGCGCCGCTCCCTCTGCCAGAAATAAAACGAGAAGACGTGTACTCATATGCTCATTCTTTGTAACCATCCCGCACATCGAGAGAACCGCAGGTTCTCAAAAATAGGGATGCGGAATCCGTTACCTATAAAGGGAATTGAATAACAGGGGTTGACAGATATAACAGTTGTAAAGCAGGTCAATCAGATATCTGACCGATTTGATGGTTTAAGAATATAACACGGACGCCTCTTTTTCAATCCACCAAAATGCGTCACTATTACCAAAAATATTTCCGGATTTTGTGGCATTTTTCATCCATATCCGTATGGTATAATAATTTTCCATCCGGTTTTTCTACTTGGTTTTCTACCGGGTTTTCTATTGGTTTTCTACTTGGTTTTTCTATTGGGTTGTTTTACCGGTTTTTCTGCCGGCTTGTTACAGAATTTTTCACCCTCCGGTCGCGGAAATGCGGGTGCCCCCTTTCATTCCCCCGCCTGCAGGGCACAGGTGTTTATCAAGTGAAGAATTCCTTTCCTTCCTTTTCTCTAAAAAAAATATCTCTGAATGGAAACGAATTGAAAATCATCGCATGTGTCAGTATGTTTCTCGACCACTTCGCGAAGGTCTTTCAGGCTGAATTGACGCCCTCTCTGTATTTTATTCTGGATAATGTCATCGGAAGACTTGCCTTTCCCATCTTCTGCCTTCTTCTGACCGAGGGCTATTTTCACACCGGGAACCTTCGCCGTTATATGCTGCGGATTACACTCCTCGCACTGGTCTCGGAAATTCCCTTCGATCTCGCCATGTCCGGTCAGGTTCTGGATCCCGCCTGGCAGAACACCGTATTTACCCTTCTGCTCGGGCTGCTGATGTTTTCTGTTCTGGACCGGATACGAACCAAAGCATCCCCCGACCGGCTCGCCGCGATCCTGCTTCAGATCCTGACCATCGCTGCGTTTTCCGTCTCCGCATGGGCGCTCCACACCGACTACGGCATCTTCGGAATCGGCGCTCTCGCCTGCTTCTACTATCTAAACGGACGAGTCTACAAAAATCCCGTGACTGCAGATCTGTGGGCGTGCTTCTGCCTCTTTCAGGAGCCGGCAGCCTTTCTGTCCCTTCTTCCTGTAGCAGCCTACAACCGCACCAGGGGAAACGCGGGCATGAAATATTTCTTCTATTTCTTCTACCCGCTGCATCTGCTTCTTCTGGTCTTTTTGCACGAATGGATCTGTAACAGATTCCCGCTGTGATTCTGTAAACACCACAGCCAGACCCCTCCCGCAATACTCCCATAAATAAACGAGAAACGCAGCGCCGGATAAGTATAGCTCTCATCCTGCTCTGCGATCCTCTCTACTCTCTGCTGTCCCTGTATGTTCCGTTTTCTCTCAGATACTCCACAACCCGGTCAAATTCATCCGGGTAGATGCAGGTCGCCTCTCTGTCCTCTGCTACCATGCGTCGGCATTCCTCCAGGTCCATCCACTGCACGCTCTCCACCTCGGATTTCTGAAGTACGAGACGTCTTTCATCAACCGCCCCCTTATACACAAACAGATGCGCAAATTCATGATCCCGGAACATCCGCCCGTGAAATTCCTTCTCATAGCTGCCCTCGTGTACGCCCAGATATTCCAGATCCTCGGCATCGGCATGAATTCCCAGCTCCTCGCCCAGCTCGCGCAGCGCCGACTCCAACGGCTCATCCCCCGCATCGATATGTCCGGCCGACGAGATATCCAGGCAGCCCGGATTGGAATCCTTTTCGGCGCTTCGCTTCTGCAGCAGAACCTCCTGTCCCGAAGGGCTGCTCTCCGACGGCCGCACAATCCAGATATGAACCGTTCCATGAGGATCCCCCTCCCGGTGCACCACGTTCCGTTCCTGCACGATACCGCTTTTGCTTCCGTCCTCATTCAGGACATCGAACAGTTCCATCGGTCGACCGTTCAGCGCTGCTGTCACCAGCCTGTCCTTTCCGTCGTACACCAGCTTCAGGGAAAAAAACGGCACATTCTCGTCCAACAGCCGGAAGAAAATCTTGTCACCGGCCCAGAGATTCAGCTTCCAGACCTCCTCAATGTCAATCCACGCAAGCTCTCCCTCGTCACATTCCACCGCTTCACCGGTATACCCATCCGCCGTAAACAGAGACATATATTCATAATCTCCCTTTCCGGAGTCAAAGGTCACCAATCCCCGGTACTGCCAGGATGTCAGCGTATAGCCCGTTTCCTCCCGCACCTCCCGGATCACGCACTCCTCCGGGCTCTCGCCCAGCTTGAAATGACCGCCAACTCCGATCCACTTATCTCTGTTTACGTCATGCTTCTTCACCGTCCGATGCAGCATGAGATATTTCCCATCCTTTTTCAGATAGCAAAGCGTACTCATGTTCTTCAGATCGTTTTTCTGTTTTTCGTTCTTGTTCTCCGTCATCTGTTCTCTCCCGCCGTTAACCGACCGCTTCTTCAGCCCGGTATTCCATCTCCGTCATAATCGGTCTGCCCGCGGTAGCCCACCGCGTAAGCCGACAAGGCATCATACGAATAAGCCGTCCCGTTTGCGGTCGGCGCAAGCCTCGATATATAGTCCGCCGTTCCCCCGGAATGCTCCGAACCGTCATCCCGCACATGAACCGAAGACGTAAGGAAGGTAGCATATCCCTCCGCCGTGTAATAGGTATACTCATCTCCCGGCGTATAATTGCTGATCTGCTCCGTCGTCAGATTAAACATGAAATGACGGATCCGGTTCCAGTACGCCGCATCATTCAGTGCCGCGCTGATGATGGATCCGCCGGAGGCGTATTGCTGCGGATCGGAGTCCTGGTCGTCCCAGGTCGCGTCCACCTCGTACCACTCGCCGTCCAGCTGGACCAGATTCCAGGAATGCGCTTCCATGGAATCCGGATCCGAACCCGCGTATCCCCCGACTCTGGTGCAAGTAATTCCCGCCTGCTGCAGGAGATATTCATAGGCATAGGAATACCCGTCGCAGACGCACGTATTGGCCTGATTTCTGCTGTTGGCAACCAGCGCGCCATAGGCGGTATAGCCGTAATCAAAAGCACCGTCCTCGGAATAGGCCGCAGCCAGATCCGTGTCATAGGTCACCGTATCGATCAGCTTGTCATGGATCTGAAGCGCGATCTCTGGCTGTGACCGCGTCAGGTCAATATCTGCCATAAAATTGCTTACCGCCTGGTTAAAGGCTGTCATCTGGTTCTGATAATCATCATACGTCCTGCTGAGCCGGATCATGACATCATATTTTCCCCCCGTGCGGAGACTGTTGTAATAATACTGAAAATTTCCGCTGCTCTGCCGGAACCAGAACAGCTCCGGGTGGTCATAAATCAGCGCCTCATAAGCAATCGTCAGTTCTCTGCTGAAGGCATCCGATGACGGATCCTCACTGACCGTCACCTTTTTGTGATAATCCGTGGACGTCGGGTCTCTCGTCACCGCGAGCAGCGCATCGTAAATTCCTTTTTCCTCATCGGAAAGCTGTGTATAGTAGTAAAAAACCGGCGCGTTATTCACAAACAGCGAGTCCCCCTCCGGCAGCTTGTCCCTGTAATCTCCGCCCACACCGTCCAGAAACGATGAGATATCCGAGATAATCGACCCACCCGAATCTGACGAAGATTGCTTCCCGTCATCCTCAGCCGTATCGGAAGACGTCCCTGCATTTCCACCCGAACCTCCTGATCCGTCTGCACCGGAAGATGCTTCCGACGAAGATGTGTCCTCCAGATTTCTCCTTATATCAAAAAAATTCCGGAACATATCCGGAAGCTTTGAGATCTGAAATCCGCCCTCCCCGCAACCGGTAAGAAGGGTTCCGCACAGGAGCACAGTCATGACCAAAACTCCTGTCCTCTTCTTTCCTTTTCTCATATAACATACCTCTCAAAAAAAATGATTCCGGGCCCTTCCGCACTTCGCCATCCCGCGAATCGACCTGATAAATCCTGATAAATCTGAGGATTTATGAAGAGAATTATATCATGTTCCTCTCAGATATGCTAAAATATCAGACGTGAAAAAAGCGTCGTCCCTTTCGGCATGGATATATCCTCTGCCAAAAAAGAACACGGCGATATCATTCTGAACTATCTGCGTCTGCTTTGCAGGCGGCGTTTTTTCCGCAAAACCCGTTTTTGCAAAGCCAAGGAAAGGAGTTAATTAAACTTATGGGAAATGTTTCACCATCCGCATGCATGGAAGTAAAAGACGGAACACATGTCGCAAAAGTAGTTTTGATGCCCGGAGATCCTCTCCGCGCAAAATATGTCGCGGAAACCTATCTTCAGAATCCGGTCCTGTTCAATGACGTCCGCGGAATGCTCGGATACACCGGAATCTACGACGGTGCAGAGGTATCCGTCATGGGAAGCGGCATGGGGATTCCCTCCATCACCCTTTATTCCCATGAATTGTTCACCTTCTATGGCGTCGAGGGAATCATCCGGATCGGTTCCGCCGGCGGCGTCGGCGACAATGTCAATGTACGTGACGTTGTCGTTGCAATGAGCGCCTCCACAAACTCCGCCGCTCCGTCCCGCTACGGACTGCCCGGCACGATCGCGCCGACCGCAGACTGGGACATGCTCCGTGACGCCGTGCGAATCGCAGATGAAATGGGCGTCCGCACCTCTGTCGGAAGCGTCTATTCCTCCGATTTCTTCTACTACCCCGACCCGGCCGTTGCCGAAAAGGAGAAGGAAGCAGGCCTTCTGGCTGTAGAGATGGAAAGCGCCGGCCTCTATACCGAGGCAATGTACGCTCACAAGAAGGCACTGGCCCTCTTCACGATTTCCGACCACCTCTTCAAACCGGAGCACCTGTCCCCCGAAGAGATCAAGACCTCCTTCCATGAGATGATGGAAATCGCCCTGAAGACCGCTGCCGATACCGTAAGAAAGCTCGGCTGATTCCGCACCGGCATCAGCTTCGTATCCTTTGTATTTGTTTTCGGCTGCCCGGTGATTGATACGACAGCCATTCCTGTGATCTTTATAATGACCCGCTGCTGTGCCGTTCCGGTGCCGCGGCGGGTCCCTTCTATGTCAGCACAGACAGAAAATACTCCTGTGATATATTACTTCACAACTTTTATAAGTCTCGAGCCGCTGCAGGCATTTGGACTCCGAGCGTCCGCGCTTCGTGCTCTCGCGTCGCTCCGCACTACCCGATATCGGCATGCAGAAGCTGGTGATAAATTTTCATTTCCTCCTCGGTCTTCAGGCTGGAATCGAGAACCACTCTGCCCGGTTTCTCTCCATTCTTCAGAAGACCATACCTCGAAAGCTGACGGCGCAGCTCCCTGGCAGTTCCACTGCCTCCGTCATAGAGCGGCACGTCTCCCATAACAGTCCGAATCTGCTTCTTTAGGAACGGATAGTGGGTGCATCCCAGTACAATTCCGTCAATTTTTCCCCGATAAGACCCAATCATTCGTTCCAGCATCTCCGTGACATCCGCCGCATCCAGCCTTCCCTTTTCCACGCGGCCCGCCAGGCCCGCGCAGGAAACCGGGATAAATTCCGCCTCCCCGGCCAGCCTTCCCGAAAGCTTGTGATATTTCTCCAGCTTCAGGGTAACCGGCGTCGCCATCACGAGAATACGCCCGTGATGCTCCTCCCTGGCGGCGGGCTTCAGCGCCGGCTCGATTCCAATCACCGGCATTTTTTTTCCGTATTTCTCCCGGATCAGCCCGACCGCCGCACTGGTAGCGGTATTGCAGGCGACGACAATGGCCTTGCACCCTTCGTCCGCCATACAGTCCACAATTGCCATTGAAAGCTCCTGCACCTTCTCTACCGTCTTCTCTCCATAAGGCGCATTCGCCGAATCCCCGAAATAATAAAAATCTTCCGACGGAAGCTCCCGGATCAGTTCCTTTAAAACGCTGATTCCTCCGACTCCGGAATCAAACACACCTACATAACCCTTGTATTTTTTCTTATCTGTACCCATTGTTCTGCCCTGATTTCATCTGTCAGAATTACAGCCGTCTGTAATGCGTACTTCCGCACATGACTGCTCCGCATTTGTAATGCGTACTTCCACACGGCTGAATATCACTCACGATTCCCGCCGTCACGGCACTCGCCTGCGGACGATGTGGATGTATCTCTTGATGTTCGCGCAAACGCAGAAGGTGCCGCGCTGTCCGTGCGCGACACCCCTATCTTACCAAATGTTTCCCTATTCTTCAATTTCCTGTCTTTTTTTGTTCCTGTCACCGGACAGGTCGGCTGCTGTTCACAATATATCTGTAAGGCAGGGATTTCACAGCCCTGTCTTCATTCGCAAATCAGCGGTAAAATCTCTGCCTGGTCAGTTAACCGTAAACCGTAATACAGGGCAAAGGTTTCACAGTTCTGCGATGCGTTTCAGCGGACCGGCTCACGTACAGCGCCATCCGCCGGAAGCCTGCTCTCCGTCTCCGGGTCCGGATCTCCCTGAAGAAGCGTGCTGAAATGGATTTCCTTCAGTGCAGTATCCGACAGATTGAGGCAGCTGCTTCCCATACGGTCGAGATCGTGCAGAAGCGCGTTGAAGCTCAGCGTCATGTTCGCGTCACACTTTCCCTTTGCCACGCGTTTCACATGGTCCTTCCGCATTTTCTCGTCGATGTCCATGACCATCTCCCGCTCCTTTTTCAGACTGTCCGGTTCTTTTTTCTCCGGATCCGCCATCAGCACGAGCGTTTCCTCAAACATCCTCCGGATCAGCTCCATGGATTTTCGAAGCTCTTTCATTGCGTCCTTGGAATATTTCAGTTTTTTGTCCTTCGCGCCGGCAATATTCTCGATAATGCTCCTGCACAGATCCGCGATCCGATCGATCTCGCTCTGAATCAGAAGGACGCCGGTCGCCATTGATGCCTGATCCTCAGCGATCGCGCCGAAGGAAAAAACAGCTGCCAGATATTCATTGATTTTCTCCGACAGAGCATGTACCCCCGCCGCCTGTGCCCGAATGTCTCCGAGTACGGCATCGCTTTCCTTCTGTGTAATCTCCTCCGCCCTTCCGAGCATCCGCTGCACGATGTGCGCGGAATGAAGCGTCTCGTGCGCCACAAGATGAAGCGCCGCCACCGGCTGGCCGATGAGCTTGTCATCCAGATATTTCGGCTGACCGAGTGCAACGGTTTTCTCCTTCTTTCCGGGGAGAAGCTTCATGACAATTTTCACCATCAGCCACAGAAGCGGCGTCCAGATCAGCGTCATGATAATATTGAATCCGGTGTGGGCATTGGCGATCTGCCTCGAAATGACATCCACCTCATTGCCCTGCGGGGACAGCAGCGTGATCAGGCTCGCGTAAGGCTTTACAAACCAGATGAACAGAAGGCTGCCGCTTACATTGAAGATACAGTGCGCAAGCGCCGTCCGCTTTGCGTCGATGCTCTGACCGATGCTCGCCAGAACGGCCGTGATCGTCGTTCCGATGTTGTCGCCGAGAAGAATCGGAATCGCGCCGGCCAGCCCGATGATGCTTGTGATTCCGTCCGCAGCAGGCTGAGACGCAAAGTTCTGCAAAACGGCGATCGTAGCGCTCGAGCTCTGCACCACAAGGGTCATCAGAAGGCCCGTCAGGACGCCCAGCACCGGAACATGTGCGACTTTTCCGATCATATCCACAAAGAAAGGACTCGATGCCAGAGGCTTCATGACGCTCCCCATGATATCAATTCCTTCAAACAGAAGTCCGAAGGCAAGGATCGTGTTGCCGATATATTTTATCTTCTGTTTCTTCGAGGCAAATCCGATGATAAAGCCGACGAAAATGATGATATAGATGTAATCGCTCAGGTTAAACGCGATGATCTGCGCTGTCATCGTCGTTCCGATATTGGCACCGAAGATGATCGAAATCGCCTGCGGAAGGGTCATCAGACCCGCGCTCACGAATCCGATCGCCATGACCGTCGTCGCGCTCGAGCTCTGCAGGACCGCTGTGACAAGTGCTCCGGAAATCACCCCCATCACCGGGTTCTTCGTCAGCATCCCCAGCACCGTCCGCATCTTCTCTCCGGCCGCTTTCTGCAGACTGTCGCTCATCATGTTCATGCCGAACAGGAAAATCGCGAGTCCTCCCAGCAGACCAAATACTATCTGTACCTTCTCATTCATAACCTACCTCCGGGCTCTGTAACGCTCCATTAACATACTAATTAAGCGTACTAAAGATAGTCCGGAGATACTATCTGTTTAATATAAAGTCTGTGTTAATGCTATGTTAATTATCGTCGGAATGTTAAGGAACAATATGTAAAAGGGCCGCCGCACTGAATAAAATCAGAACAGAAACCTCCGATCCTTTCTTTTAAATTTCTGTTCAAAACTCAAATAACGAAAAGCGATCTTCTAAACTCCCTTTATAACATCGTCTATTATGAATTACCCCTCCCATTGACCGGAGGCTCAATGGAAGAGGTTTCAAAACCCCGATTAAGCATTCGGTCAATAAAAGGGATTTCCTAACACTTTCGTTGTTCATCGGCAAATGAAGCCTCAGTTATTCCAGCACCAGAAGCCCATCCATAAGGCATCTATCCCTCGGCTGATGGAACCTCGGGAATACTTTGGTCCGACTCTTTTCAACCCTTGCGGGGCGCGGACGGATCAGCGCATTAAGGATAAACTGCGTTTGTTAAGCAGTCAGTTTGTATTTCGGGTTCAAATTCCAGTATCCGTAAGTTTCCGGATAAGCAAGGAACTTGAAGTCTTTTGTGTTCTTCCAGGCATCAGGAACAGCCTTCCGAAGGATATTGGCAGCACCGTTGCAGTCCGCATTGATGATAAGACCAGATGCGGTTTTATAACGGCCGCGTTCGATACGTTTGCCGGAAAATACCGGTTTGCCTTTTTCTTCCCCGTACACAGGCATGGGGTCAGCCATGGTGACATCCGCCTTGGAGGTATAGCTCTCCTCCTGCTCGATCACGTTGATTCCGGCAGTTAATGCCTTATAGTTGATCATCCAGCGGAGCCTGGCATGCGGAATACTTACATAGGTCTGGTTGTTTCTCTTGCCCATATCGGATTCCTGTTTCCAGAGTTTGTTGACTCCAAGGACAAGAGTCCCGACACGGTGGGCAATACACCAACGGACAATTGCTGTGCTGATCTTATGCAGGGAATCATTGGTCTGACAGTCATGTTTTCTGGACAGAAGATCCAGATGCTGTGACTGTGTGTGTTTTCGATATGTTCCTTTTGTGATGGAAGAAACGGCCGCGGCCCTCTTTTTGGCAAAAAGCTGGTTTCTGGATTTAACAACACCGCCGTTGAATACGACAGACGAACCGTCTGTGCATGCGAGAGTTGCGATATTGCCAGTTCCGAAATCAACGCCTGCCATTTCCGGAAGGTCGGGATAACAAGGCGGAGCCCCGTTTTCGAATACAAATGTGAGGATGTACTTCCCGTAATAAGGCTTGATAGTGACCTGGCGAAGATCTTCATAAGGCGGAAGACCAGAGATCATTACCTTATCTTTTTTGGGGATGCTGGGAAGTTTAATGACAGCAGAAGAAGAGGTCACTGAACCACGATACAGAACAGCATCCTGGTTTGTCACCTCAAAGGATTTACGGGTGGATTTGCAGTATTTCGGCATCCGAGGTTTCCCCAGGTACTTCGAAGGATTCTTCTTATAGTCCTTGGAGGCCTTCAGCCAGTTGTGGAAGTCATCGCACGCTTTCCGAACAACAGCTTGTGCTGTCTGCATCGGAAGGCCCGAGAAAAAATCGGGATTACACGTAATCCGCATGATTTTTTCAAGTGCGGTGTAGGACAGGACGCGTCTCACATTGAATTTTGGATAAGCCTGTCTGACAGTCTCGATTTCTTCGAAGGCTTCCTTTTCATTGTCGGTGCGTGAAGTTTTATCCCATCCACAGAAAACCTGGCGGATACGGAACAGCGCGGCGTTGTACAGATTTTTGGCAAGCGCAGAGTTTTTCTCCGCAAAGTCGTATATTTGCGGAAAACTATCGTGATCTACGATTGTCGGCCACGCTGTAAGCATATCGGATGTACCTCTTTTCATTCTGCTATACTTATGTCAATATAATATCGAACATATATTCTGATGTAAAGGGAAATGGAGATATTTTTCATATATAAGAGAAAGAAAAACCAGCCGTACTATACAAACCGCCACAGCTGTTTTCTGCTGCAGTATCATCTCGTTCTGGTCACAAAATACAGGAAACCGGTACTGACAGGTCCGGTAAAAGATATGGTATACCGCCTGATACACGAGGTTTTTGACGACAGAGATTTGAACATTCTGGAAATCAACGGGGAACCGGATCATATCCATATCCTATACGAATCCGACCCTTTCACATCGCCGGGCGAACTGGTAAACGTCTTGAAGTCAAAAACAAGCCGGTATACCAGAAAGGAATATGGGGACACTCTTCTGAAGAAGTATTATTGGAAGCCGGTATTCTGAAGCCAGAGTTACTTCGTGGCAACTGTTGGAAGCAATACCATCGATAGGGTACAGGCTTATATCCGGAACAAACAGGAACCGGAAGGGAAAAGCTGAGTTTGTTTCAGCATTCACCCACGCCCATGCGCCGCTTCGCGTGCTATGGACGTGGTACTCTGCAAAAAAAATAGATACTCCCGCAGTATGTGCTGCATGCATATATTGCAAAATTTTCCACAGTCTGTCAGTTGAATTTGAATACCGCGGCTCCGTAAGCCGGAAGCTCGTAGGCGATGTGAAGCTTCTGCCCGTCGCATTCGCCCTCCTCGGCCTTGTATTTGAGCGGAACCTTGTGATCCCCTCCGTACTTCTCGCATTTGCTGTCTAGGATCAGCGTGTAATTCCCGGCCTTCGGCACGCCGCACATATAGTCCGCGCGCTCCACCGGCGTGAAATTGATGACAAAGAGAAGATTGTTTCTCTTCGTCGGCGACCATCTCACAAAGCTGAAGATGCTCCGGTCGCAGTCGTCCGCGTTCATCCATTCAAATCCCTCATAGCCCTTGTCATTTGCGTATAGAGCAGGATATTTCCGGTACATATTCAGCAGATCCCGCACATAGGCCTGCAGATGCTCATTCTTTTTGTCCTCCAGAAGGAACCAGTCCAGCTCCCTCTCCTCGCTCCACTCCCTGTACTGCCCGAAATCCTGTCCCATGAACAGAAGCTTCTTGCCCGGGTGACCGAACATGAAGGTGTAGCCGACCTTCAGATTCTGGAACTTCTCGTCGTCCTGTCCCGGCATCTTATTGATCATGGAGCACTTCAGATGCACCACCTCATCGTGCGAGAGAACCAGGATGTATCTCTCGCTGAACGCATAGGTCATCGCAAAGGTCATCTTGTTGTGGTTGAACTTGCGGAAGTACGGATCCAGCTTCATGTACTCCAGGAAATCATGCATCCAGCCCATGTTCCACTTGTAGGTGAAGCCGAGACCGCCGTCCTCGACCTTTCCGGTCACCTTCGGCCATGCGGTCGATTCCTCGGCGATCATCATGACGCCCGGATTCCGTCCCGGCACCAGCGTGTTCAGGTGCTTGAAGAATTCAATCGCCTCGAGATTCTTGTTGTCGCCGTATTTATTGGCGATCCACTCGCCGTCCTTTCTTCCGTAATCCAGGTACAACATGGACGCGACGGCATCTACCCGCAGGCCGTCCACGTGGAACTCCTCCACCCAGTAGAGCGCATTGGCGAGCAGGAAATTCTTCACTTCCGGACGGCCGTAATTAAAGATCTTGGTCCCCCAGTCCGGATGCTCGCCCTGCCTGGGGTCCGCATGCTCATATACGGCGTCTCCGTCGAAATTCGCGAGACCCTCGGCGTTTTTCGGAAAATGCGCAGGCACCCAGTCCAGAATCACGCCGATCTTATTTTTGTGGAGATAATCCACCAGATACTTGAAATCCGCCGGTGCCCCGTAGCGGGAGGTCGGTGCGTAATACCCCGTCACCTGATATCCCCAGGACTGATCCAGGGGATGCTCGGCAATCCCCATGAGCTCTACATGGGTGTATCCCATGTCCTTCACGTACTCGACGATCCGCTTCGCGAACTCCCGATAGGTGTAAAATCCCTCCGGGTTCTCTTCGCTGTAGGGATGCTTCATCCAGGAACCCGGATGCACCTCATAGATCGAAAGTGCCGCCGTCTCCGGAACAAAGTTCTGCCTGCTGCGGATCCATGCGGCATCGCCCCACCGATAGCTCAGATCCGCGATTCTCGAAGCTGTTCCCGGGCGAAGCTCCGCCCAGTTTCCGTACGGGTCCGCCTTATAGAGCTTCTGATTATCCTTCGAAATGATCAGATACTTGTATAGCTGACCCACGACAGCTCCCGGTACAAAGATCTCCCAGATTCCCTGATCCTCGATCTTCTTCATGGGATTTGCGTTCTCATCCCAGCTGTTGAACTCTCCGATCACATATACCGCGACTGCGTTCGGCGCCCACAGCGTGAACCACGTTCCGTTCTCTCCATTCAGGCGGGCTGTATGCGCTCCCATCTTCTTGTACAGATCATAGTGCGTCGCCTGTCCGAACAGATAGGAGTCCAGATCGGAAAAAATGTGCGGATCCTGCTTAACCCCGTTTTCCGGAGCTTCTTCCGCTTTTCCGGATTCTCCGGAAGCCTCCGGCTCATCCACGATCTTCCCCGACTGTGCCTTGGCAACCGACCTCTTCACATTTTTCTTCACCGAATTCACCGTAGCGGCTGCATTCTCTCCCGCTTTTTCCGCGGCCTCCTTCACCGCCTTCGACGCGATATCCGATGCCTCCTTCGCCGCCTTGACAGCCTTCCCCGATGCTTCCTTCACCGCGGCCGTCGCCTTCTCTACGGTCTCGTTTCCTTTTTCTTCCCCGATATTTTTCTTTGCCATAAATCCCTCTCCTTTATTTATACGGATTCCGTTCCTGTTCCGTCTGCAATCCTGTTCCGGTGTAAAAATTCCTGTGCTTTGCGTGCGGCGTGACGCTCCGCGTTTTCGAAGAGCTTTTTCCTTGCTGTGACTGTATAAGCTCCGGATTGCTCCGTGCTTCGCACTCTCGCAATCCTACAAGCATAAGCACTCCCGTGCCGCTCCGCGTCACTTCGTGCTTATGCTTGTTGCCTTCGAAATCGCTGACCGTCTCGCACGCACGCTTTGCGTGCGGCGTGACGCTCCGCGTTTTCGAAGAGCTTTTTCCTTGCTGTGACTGTATAAGCTCCGGATTGCTCCGTGCTTCGCACTCTCGCAATCCTACAAGCATAAGCACTCCCGTGCCGCTCCGCGTCACTTCGTGCTTATGCTTGTTGCCTTCGAAATCGCTGACCGTCTCGCACGCACGCTTTGCGTGCGGCGTGACGCTCCGCGTTTTCGAAGAGCTTATACAGTCATGATATCACATAAAGCTTTGGATTCGTATAAAAATATCGTGAAAAATCCACAAAAGCAGCCGCAGTTTTCCTGCTTCTGCTAGCCGATAAGGCTTACTGAAGCCGGTACATTCTGCAGGCGTTTTCCCAGGTGGTCTGTTCGACTTCTTCCGCCGGGATTCCCTTTAATTCCGCGATGGCACGTACCACATAGCGGAGATTTCGGGAGCTGTTTCTGGTTCCGCGGTTCGGCTCCGGGGCCAGATAGGGGCAGTCGGTCTCCAGGACGAGATGGGACAGCGGAACCGCCTGCACCGTTTCCTTCAGACGCCGGGCGTTCTTGAACGTGACGACGCCGCCGATCCCCAGGTACATCCCCATATCCGCATATTCGAGAGCCTGCTCGACGGAATACGCATAGCAGTGAATCACGCCTCCGATTTCTCCGAGCTTTTCCTCCCTTGCGATACGCATGGTATCCTGCGCGGCGTCCCTGCTGTGAATAATCACCGGAAGTCTGTGTCTTCTCGCCAGGTCCAGCTGCCTTGTGAACCAGTAGATCTGTTCCTCCCGGTTATCCTTGTTCCAGTGATAATCCAGGCCGATCTCTCCCACGGCCACACACTTCGGAAGATTCAGATACTCCTCCAGTTTCTTCATCCGATCCTCATCCAGTTCGCCGACATTGTCCGGATGCAGCCCGAAAGCCGCATAGGCATCCGGACAGTTCTCCGCGATCTTCCGCGTTTTTTCCAGACTGGCCCAGTCGGAGGCCACATTCACAAAGCGATTGACATGATAATCCGGAAGGGTCCGGATCATCTCCTCCCTGTCCTCGTCAAAAGCCTCATCCTCATAATGCGCATGTGTATCAAATATCATTTCAAATCCCCTTTCCTCACTCGCCTGCATCGAGAAAAAAACACACCTGTTCCGTCATCCTATATCTCCGGACGGCTGCGTTCATGCCCGGATACAGAAGAAAACCCTGCCGCACGAAAATATCCGTGAATCCGGATATGATCGCATTCGCGCCCGGATACAAAAGAAAACCCTGTCGCAGCAGGACATCTGTGAAAGCGCATATAATCGCATTCATGCCCGGATACAGAAGAAGACTGCAACATACAAATGCTGCAGTCTTCCTGTCTCAATTCATCCGCGGTTCCTGCGAATCCCGAAATCTTATTTTCTACCTCTCATGAAATACCGGCACCTGACGGCATATCCTTCTCCGGGGTCATCAGCGTTACATTTCCCTCGCTGTCCTCCGCGGCGAGAATCATACCCTGGGACTCCAGACCGGCAAGCTTCGCCGGCTTCAGGTTGATCAGACACATAACCTTCTTCCCGACCATTTCCTCCGGCTTGTACCATTTCTTGATGCCGGACACGATCTGGCGGGTCTGATCGCCGAACTTAATCTGAGATACCAGGAGCTTCTTCGACTTCGGAACCTCCCTGCACTCCAACACCTCGCCTACCGCGAACTGCATCTTCGCGAAATCATCGTAGGTGATCTCGTCCTTCGGCTCGATGTGGATCTCCTGCTTTTCTTCTCCCGCTTTGGCGGAAGCGTCATCGGCTTTGCCGCTCTCCGCAGAAGCTGCCTCTCCCGACGCGCCCTTCTGCTTTGCGCGGATCTCTTCGACCTTTTCCATGACGTCCTTCAGATCCTGTCTTGCGAAGAGGATCTCCGGTTTGTCTGTTACCTTTGTGCCGCTCTCGTACAGACCGAACCGGTCGGCATCCGCGTAATCTCTCTTCTTCGTATTGAGCTGGCTGAGAATCCGCTCGGTGGTCTCCGGCATATACGGCTCAAGGAGAGACGCGCCTATGGTAATGCTCTCCGCCAGATTGTAGAGAACCGTCGCAAGCCGGTCCTTCTTTGCCTCGTCCTTCGCAAGCGCCCACGGCATCGTCTCGTCGATGTACTTGTTGCAGCGCTTGAAGAGCGCAAAAATTTCGGTAATAGAATCCGCGACATGGAGCCCCTTCATCTTCTCCTCGACCCTGCCGGCCGTCGCGGTGACAACCGCCTTCAGATCATCGTCCACCGGCTCGTCCGCGTTTCTGTTCTCGACGATTCCGCCAAAATACTTATTGGACATAGATATCGTGCGGTTCACCAGATTGCCCAGCGTGTTCGCCAGATCGGAATTGAGCCGTTCCACCATCAGCTCCCAGCTGATGACGCCGTCATTCTCAAAGGGCATCTCATGAAGAACAAAGTAACGCACCGCGTCGACGCCGAAGAGACTGACCAGATCGTCCGCATAGATCACATTTCCCTTTGACTTGCTCATCTTGCCGTCCGCCTGGATCAGCCACGGATGTCCGAACACCTGCTTCGGAAGCGGCTCCCCCAGCGCCATCAGGAAGATCGGCCAGTATATCGTGTGGAAACGGATGATATCCTTTCCGACCAAATGAAGATCCGCCGGCCAGAACTTTTTGTATTCCTCGCTGCTGTTCCCGTCCGCGTCATAGCCGAGGCCGGTGATATAGTTCGCCAGCGCGTCCAGCCATACGTAGACGACATGCTTGTCGTCAAAATCCACCGGGATGCCCCACTTGAAGGATGTCCGGGAGACGCAGAGATCCTGAAGGCCGGGAAGCAGGAAGTTGTTCATCATCTCATTTTTTCTCGATACCGGCTGAATAAATTCAGGATGCTCATTGATATATTCGATCAGCCTGGGGGCATATTTGCTCATTCTGAAGAAATATGCCTCCTCCTTTGCTCTTGTAACAGGCCGTCCGCAGTCCGGACACTTGCCGTCCACCAGCTGGGAATCGGTCCAGAAGGACTCGCACGGCGTACAGTACCACCCCTCATAATGACCCTTGTAGATATCTCCCTGCTCATAGAACTTCTTGAAGATCTTCTGAACCTGTCTGACGTGATACGCGTCCGTCGTGCGGATGAACTTGTCATAGGAGGTATTCATCAGATCCCAGATCCGGTGAATCTCGGCTGCCACATCGTCTACATACTGCTGCGGCGTGCATCCCTTTTCCTCGGCCTTGTTCTCAATCTTCTGACCGTGCTCGTCCGTGCCGGTCTGAAAATATACCTGATACCCCTGCATTCTGCGGAATCTCGCGATGCTGTCCGCAAGAACGATCTCATAGGTATTCCCGATGTGCGGTTTTCCGGACGCATATGCAATCGCCGTAGAAATGTAATAGTTCTCTCCTGTGTGTTTTACCATTCTATCATCACCTCTTCCGCCGACAGATGAGCCGGCTTCTCTGTTGAATAACGCCACATGCAGGAGCAGGAGAACGTCATCTCCCGGACCTCATGTGGCATTGAAAATCTGATATTGTTCACGAAAGCTCTGCCGGGCAGAGTTTTTACGATCCTGCTGCCATTTCAGCTGCGCGGACAGTAACGAATCACTTGCTCAGAGTCTCTCCTTCTCAGAAAAATACACGGATTCTTCCGAGGATTTCTCCCTTCATCTGATCCGCCTTTTCTCCGAATTCAGATTCCTTCATCTTCTTTGTGATAAAGGCGAACTCGCCGGGTACTGCCGGCAGACTGATCGGCTCTACTCTTCCGAACACGTCATTCACCTTGTCGATCTTTTCCGATACAGATCCCTTCACGCGCACGAAGAAACGGTTCTCCATCGTGCTGATGTCACAAAGCTTCAGTGTTTTGCTGCTCCAGTTCATCATGATATTGCGGTGAAGATGCTTTGCCTCATCCACAACATCCGCTACAACCGCACTTGCTGTAGGCAGCTTTCCGGCACCGCTGCCGTAGAACATCGCATCTCCGAGAACATTACCGTGAATAAAAATCGCATTAAATACACCGTTCACACTGTAAAGAGGACTGCTGTCATTGATCATACCCGGGCACACCATGGCATAGAATCCGCCATCCGCCTTGCAGCTTGTCGCGAGGAGCTTGATAGACGCGCCGATTTCCTGTGCATACTTCATATCGGCTGCGGTAATCTTTGTGATTCCCTCGGTATAAATATCGTGATAATCCACATGGCGTCCATAAGCCAGGGAAGAAAGGATGGCAATCTTCCGGCAGGCATCATATCCTTCAATATCCGCCTCCGGATTTCGCTCCGCATAACCGTTGTTCTGCGCCTCCGCCAGGGCTTCACTGAAGTCAGACCCGTCACGGCTCATTTTTGTAAGGATATAGTTTGTCGTGCCGTTTAGAATGCCCGTGATCTCATCGATCTCATCGGCTGTGAGCGATGAATTCAGAGGACGGATGATCGGTATTCCTCCGCCGCAGCTCGCCTCGAACAGATAGTTAATGCTCTTCTCCTTCGCGATCTTTAAAAGCTCTGTCCCGTGCGTCGCAACCAGCTCCTTGTTGGACGTGCAGACACTCTTTCCCGCAAGGAGAGCACTCTTGGTAAACTCATAGGCCGGATTCAGTCCACCCATGGTTTCTACAATAATGTCTACCTCCGGGTCCTGCAGGATCACATTAAAATCATGAACCAGAACCTTCTCCACCGGATCTCCCGGAAAATCTCTGAGATCGAGAACATACTTGATATGGATCTCGTCTCCCGCCTTTTTGTTGATACTCTCATGATTGGTATTGATTACTTCAACTACTCCGGAACCTACAGTTCCGTAACCCAGAACGGCAACATTAACCATCTGTATTCTTCCTCGCTCTCATCTGATGTAGGTGTATAAGCTCTTCGAAACCGCACAAAGACTCGTCGCACGCGAAGCGCGCGTAAGAGGCTTTTTGCGGTTTCGAAGGCAACAGGTATGAGGATGAAGCGCGAACGCGCGGAATCCGAATACCTGTAGGATTGCGGGAGTGCGAAGCACGGAGCAATCCGCAGCTTATACAATGATTGTGTATAAGTCCCGTCGCATGGCAGAGACGGACTGCGCACCCGAAGGGCGTGCAAGGCCGGCTATGGCTTTGCGACGACAACAGGTATGAGCACGAAGTGACGCGTAAGCGGCATGAGAGTGCGAATACCTGTAGCGGCGCGAAAGCACGAAGTGCGAAGCGGCGCGTGGACTTATACAATGTAAAATAAAAAAGATAAGCTCTTCGAAAACGCAAAATGTCCCGCCTTTCGCGAAGCGCGCGTAAGAGACTTTATGCGATTTCGAAGGCAACCTATACAAATTACTTCGCGTGTTCCTTCTTCTTCAGTGCGGTCCACTTCAGATACGCGTTGATAAACGGATCAAGATCGCCGTCCAGCACGGCGCTGGCCTGCGCCCGCTCTTCACCCGTACGAAGATCCTTGACCATCGTATACGGCTGAAGGACATAGGAACGGATCTGATGTCCCCACGCAATATCCGTGACTTCTCCACGAATTCCGGCTTCCTTCTCCGCCTGCTTCTCCTGCTCCAGCATGTACAGCTTTGATTTCAGGACCTGCATTGCCTTGTCCTTATTCATATGCTGAGACCGCTCGTTCTGACAGGTAACTACAATGCCGGTCGGAAGATGCGTGATCCGGATTGCCGATGAGGTCTTGTTGATGTGCTGACCGCCGGCACCGCTGGAACGATAGGTGTCCACCCGGATATCCTCGTCACGCACCTCAATATCAATATCCTTGTCCAGATCCGGCATCACATCGCAAGACACGAAAGAAGTCTGTCTCTTCGCCTGCGCGTTAAACGGTGAAATACGCACGAGACGGTGAACACCTGCCTCTGACTTGAGATAGCCGTATGCATTCTCGCCATTGACCTGGAACATAACCGACTTGATGCCGGCCTCATCGCCTTCCTGATAGTCCAGCTCCTCAATGCTGAAATGATGTCTCTCCGCCCATCTTGTATACATCCGATAGAGCATTCCGCACCAGTCCATGGCCTCTGTACCGCCGGCACCCGCATTCAGTCTCACGATTGCGTTGCACGAATCATATTCCTCGGAAAGAAGTGTCTTGATCCGGATGTTCTCAAGCTTCTCCTTGAATTCATCCAGCATCTCCCGCACTTCTGGAACCACCGACTCATCATCCTCTTCCTCACCCATCTCGATCAGTGTCTCGATGTCTTCCTTTGAAGATACAAGCTTATTGTAGGTGTCCCGGTCATCCTTCAGATTTCCAAGCTCTCTCGTCTGCTTCTGAGCCTCCTCCGGGTTATCCCAGAAATTCGGCTCCTCCATTTTTCTCTCTAACTCTTCGATCCGCTGCTCTTTACCAGCGAGGTCAAAGTGAATCCCTCACTTCCACCAATGGCTGATCGAATGTCCGGAGTTCCTGTTTCATGTTTTCAAGTTCTACTACCACCAGCTTCACCACCTTTTGTTCTGTGAACATTTTATTCCGGTTTGGATATCGATAAGGGCCGGTTCCGAAAACCGGTAATCGGGGCCCTGACACAGAAAAGGAAAATCCCGCAAAAATCCTTCATCCGCCCATCTTTTAAGTACTACAAGGCTGTCGCTCCTGCATCCTGCATTCAGCCTGGCAGCTTTGCAGACCCGATATCTCAGATATCGAGCGGCGGTGCTCCCTTTCGTCCGTGACACTGCTTATACTTCAGCCCGCTCCCGCATGGACACGGGTCGTTCGGATAGATCTTTTTCGCCTTTTTCTGAATCGGCTTTTTCTGAGATGTATCGTCCCTGTTCGTTCCGGTGACCTGAGCCACCTGCTCACGCTCCACCTTTTCCTCAATGCGCACATGGTACAGCAGACGAATCGTGTCCTCCTGGATCGACGCGGTCATCGCATTGAACATGTCATAGGCCAGCATCTTGTATTCTACCTTCGGATCCTTCTGGCCGTACGCCTGAAGGCCGATTCCCTGGCGCAGCTGCTCCATGTCATCGATGTGATTCATCCATTTCTCATCGATCACCCGCAGAAGGATAACGCGCTCCAGCTCACGGATCTGCTCCTCGGACTGGAACTGGGCCTCCTTTTCCTCATAAAGCCGGACAGCCTTATCCTTAAGGCTCTGCTTCAGCTCCTCCTTGCCCTTCTTCAGAGCATCAACATCTTCCTTCGTGACCTTCTCAAGCGGGATGATCGGAAGAAGCAGACGGTTCAGCTCATCCAGATCCCAGCTCTCCGGCTCATCTCCGCTCTCTCCGATTGCCCGCTCCACGGTATTGTCGATCGTGTCGTAGATCATCTTCATGATGGAGTCGCGCATACTCTCGCCATTCAGTACCTGGCGGCGCTCCTTGTAGATAATCTCCCTCTGCTCGTTGTTGACAAGGTCGTAATCCAGAAGATTCTTACGGATTCCGTAGTTGTTGCCCTCGATCTTCTCCTGTGCCTTCTCGATCGTGGAGGAAAGCATCTTATGATGAATCTCCTCGCCCTCGGACACACCCAGGGACTTGAAGACGGACATCAGCTTCTCGGACCCGAACAGACGGAGAAGATCATCCTCCAGGGACAGATAAAAACGGCTTTCACCCGGATCTCCCTGTCGTCCGGAACGTCCGCGCAGCTGGTTGTCGATACGTCTCGATTCATGGCGCTCCGTTCCGATGACCTTCAGTCCGCCGGCGGCTCTCGCCTCCTCGTCAAGCTTAATATCCGTACCACGGCCCGCCATGTTCGTGGCAATCGTCACGGCACCCGCTTCACCCGCATGGGAGATGATCTCGGCCTCGAGCTCATGATATTTCGCGTTCAGAACCTGATGAGGAATTCCCTCTCTCTTCAGCATGCGGCTGAGAAGCTCTGATGTATCGATATTTACGGTGCCGACCAGCACCGGCTGTTTCTTCGCATGGGATTCCTTGACATCCTCGATGACCGCGCGGTATTTTTCCTTCTTCGTGATGTAAACCGCATCCTCATGATCGATACGGGCCACCGGCCTGTTCGTCGGAATCTCAATGACATCCATTCCGTAAATATCACGGAACTCCTGCTCCTCCGTCAGCGCGGTACCCGTCATACCCGCCTTCTTCTCATATTTGTTGAAGAAGTTCTGGAAGGTAATCGTAGCCAGCGTCTTGCTCTCCCGCTTTACCTTTACATGCTCCTTTGCCTCGATCGCCTGATGGAGTCCGTCGGAATATCGACGGCCCGGAAGCACACGTCCGGTAAACTCATCTACAATATAGACCTGATCGTCCTTGACGATGTAATCGCGGTCCTTGAACATCAGGTTGTGCGCGCGGAGTGCCAGAATGATATTGTGCTGAATCTCAAGGTTCTCCGGATCGGACAGATTGTCGATATGGAAGAACTGCTCCACTTTTTTGACTCCCTGCTCGGTCAGCGTGACGATCTTGTCCTTTTCATTGACGATAAAGTCACCGGTTTCCTCGATCTCCTCGCCCATGATGGCGGTCATCTTGGTAACCTCACCGGAGGCTTCGCCCCGCTGAAGCTGTGTCGCCAGAATATCGCAGGTCTCGTAGAGCTTCGTGGACTTTCCACTCTGTCCGGAAATAATCAGAGGCGTCCGGGCTTCATCGATCAATACCGAGTCAACCTCATCGATAATCGCATAGGCGAGATCTCTCTGTACCATCTGATCCTTGTAAATAACCATGTTGTCACGAAGATAATCAAAGCCGTCCTCATTGTTTGTGACATACGTGATGTCACAGTTGTACTGGGCGCGGCGCTCGTCATTCTTCATGCTGTTCAGAACGCATCCTACGGTCAGACCCAGGAACTCATGAACCTTTCCCATCCAGCCGGCGTCACGGCTCGCCAGGTAGTCATTGACAGTGATGATGTGCACCCCTTTTCCGGTGAGCGCATTCAGATACGCCGGCATCGTGGATACCAGGGTTTTTCCTTCACCGGTCTTCATCTCCGCGATACGCCCCTGATGAAGGATAATTCCGCCGATAATCTGAACTCTGTACGGCTCCATGCCGAGCACACGCTTCGCCGCTTCCCTAACGGTTGCGAAAGCTTCCGGAAGAAGATCATCCAGTGTCTCGCCGCCCGCCAGGCGGTCCTTATACTCTTTTGTCTTGGCGCGAAGCTCATCGTCGCTGAGCGCCTGCATGGCGGGACGATAGGATTCTACCTTGTCTACGATCGGCTCAATTCGTTTTAACTCTCTCTGGCTGTGTGTGCCAAAGATTCTTTCTGATAATTTCATTCCTAAATTCTAAGCTCCTGTGTGGTTTACGAGGAAAAAACGCCTTTCGGCGTCTTTTCCCTCTGGCAGGTCTGCCGGAAACGATGCGGATCCGAAAATTGCGGATCAGTTTTCCGGTTCAATCAGACCGTAAGTGTTCCCTTTTCTCTTATATACGACATTTACCTGGTCGGTGTCCGCATTCATGAACACGAAGAAACTGTGTCCGAGAAGCTCCATCTGCACGCAGGCGTCTTCCGGATACATCGGTTTGATATCAAACTTCTTCGTGCGGACAATGCGAATCTCCTCATTCTCCATGTAATCGTTATCGATGTATGTCTTCTGGAAGTTGGAAGCAGCCTGTTTCTTGTCAATGATTTTCGTCTTATACTTGCGAAGCTGACGCTCGATCACCTCTTCTACAAGATCAATGGATACGTACATATCGTTGCTGACCTGCTCGGAACGGATGATTTTGCCTTTGACAGGAATTGTAACCTCAATTTTCTGTCTTTCCTTTTCCACACTCAGTGTAACGATTACGTTTGTATCCGGTGTGAAATATCTCTCCAGCTTGCTCAGCTTCTCAGTTACTGCAGCTCTGAGACCATCGGTAATCTCTATGTTCTTTCCACTGATTGTGATATTCATAAAAACATCTCCTTTCGAGGGGTACATACACCCTATTTTGATTAGAATATTATAACAACAGATTTATCATTCGTAAAGTGCAGATAACCCTTGAAAAAAACGGTGAAATAATTATTGTTAATGTTCACTCACAACTATGTACGGCAAGGATTTTACAGTCCTGTTGCCATTCGCA
>OMUU01000023.1 GCA_900314295.1 uncultured Lachnospiraceae bacterium
GTAAATACACGATATGCGGATAAGATATTACACAGGTATAAAATTATGCAGATAAGATATTATACGGATACAAATATATTCAGATATGATATTGAATGGTATAAAATTATTCAGACAATATATTATACGGGTATAAAATTATTTAGATAGGATACAAATACAGAGAGGAAAGGAACCGCGAACGGAAAAGACAAAATCATATTCGACGCAGAAAGTTTACAGGGCATCGTTTACGAATAGCAGGTTATGGATATCAAGAAATAAAAATAAAAAACGTGGAAGAAGAAAATACGATAAAAGCTGTTAGGAAATGAAATGAGATAAAAATATCAGGAAATGAAAACAAAGAACAAACTATAAAAAGATGAGATAAGCTCCGCACAGACAGATTCTCTGTCTGCGCGGACAGAATTCCGGCTTTCCTGCGGAAAGCTTCGGAATCTATATATCTGAATCAGACACGTTTAAGGTATTCGCCGGTTCTGGTATCGATCTGGACTTTGTCGCCCTGGTTTACAAACAGCGGAACATTGATCTGCGCACCGGTCTCAACCGTAGCAGGCTTTGTAGCGCCCTGAGCCGTGTTGCCTGCAAATCCAGGCTCCGTCTCCGTAATCTCAAGCTCAACAAACAGAGGAGCTTCCACTGCAAATACGTTGCCGTTATAGGAATTCAGTTTAACAACCTCGTTCTCCTTTACGAACTTCAGAGAATCCCCAACTGTCTCGTTGTTCACGGCTACCTGATCAAAGGTCTCCGGATCCATGAAGTAGTAGAGATCTCCGTCATTGTAAAGATACTGCATGTCGTGACGATCAATTCTCGCTGCCGGGAATTTCTCGGTCGGACGGAATGTCTTCTCTACGACGCCCCCGTTAATTACGTCCTTCAGCTTGGTTCTGACAAAGGCTGCTCCCTTACCCGGTTTTACATGCTGAAACTCAATAACCTGGCAAACCTTTCCTTCAATTTCAAGGGTCATTCCATTTCTAAACTCACCAGCTGCTACATCTGCCATGTGATGTTACCTCCTTATATACCTGCGTGTCATTTTTTTGCAATAGACCGTGATTTATTATATATAATTTCTACCTGGTTTTCAACAACTTTTTATAAAGCCCGGACTATCTGCACCTAAGGCGTCCCGCAGTTTCCGGAGCTCTTTCGTTCGCCGTTGTCACGGACATATGCTCTCAGGACCGGTTTTTCCAGGAAGCGTTTCAGCACGATCTGGATCTCCTCCTTCGGATCAATCGGATTCACCAGAATACAGTACATCCCCGCGCGTCTGGCTCCCCACACATCGGTAAAGAGCTGATCGCCGATAAAGATCGTCTTGTCTGTCGGAACCTGAATGATCTCACAGGCTCTGCAATATCCTTTTACAGAGGGCTTATTCGCCATGCAGAGATACTCCGAACCGACGTCCGCCGCAAAGGGCGCCACTCTGGCCTTGCGATTGTTCGAGATCAGACAGGTTCGAAATCCTATCTCACGAAGCCGGTGAAACAGATCGATTGCCCGCCTGTCTGCGGGGGCTCCGTGAGGCACCAATGTGTTGTCGATATCAAAGGTCACACCCCGATATCCCTTCTCATACCATGCCTCAAAATCGATATGATATGCAGAATCCATCCATTCATCCGGATAAAATTTCTTTAATAAACCGTGATTCTTCATTCTGCCTTGCGTTTCCTTATTCTCCTCCCCGCCTCTCATTCTCTCTCAGCGAGAGGAATATACTTGTCGTTCGGACAGATGTTCATGTAGGCAGGACGAATGATCTTGTCAACGTTGATCAGCTCCTCCAGGCGATGCGCGCTCCACCCGACAATTCTCGCGCAGGCGAAAATCGGTGTATAAAGCTCAAGCGGAAGATCCAGCATACTATAGACAAACCCGCTGTAGAAGTCGACATTTGCGCTGACGCCCTTGTAGATGTGTCTCTCATCGGCGATAACTTCCGGCGCAAGCTTTTCTACCAGGGAATACATCATATAATCCTTGTGTCTTCCCTTCTGGTCTGCAAGCTTTTCCACGAACGATTTCAGAATCTGCGCACGGGGATCGGAAATCGAGTAAACCGCATGCCCCATTCCATAGATCAATCCTTTTTTGTCAAAAGCTTCCTTGTGAAGAAGCTTTTTCAGATATTCTCTGATCTCATCCTCGTCCGTGATATCCTTCACATTTTTTTTCAGATCTGCGAACATCTTGACAACCTTGATATTTGCGCCTCCATGCTTCGGCCCCTTCAAGGACCCGAGCGCTGCCGCTATCGTCGAATAGGTGTCTGTTCCGGAGGAAGTCACCACATGAGTCGTGAACGTGGAGTTGTTTCCTCCTCCGTGCTCCATGTGAAGAACCAGTGCCAGATCAAGGACCTTTGCCTCCAGCTCGGAATATTTCCTATCCGGACGGAGCATCAGGAGAATATTTTCCGCTGTGGACAGTTTTGGTGACGGATTATGGATGTAGAAGCTTTTTCCTTTAATATAGTGATTGTAGGCATGATAGCCGTACACGGAAAGCATCGGAAAAACAGCGATCAGGTTCAGGCACTGACGGAGTACGTTCGGCAGAGAGATATCATCCGCGTTCTTGTCATAGTAGTACAGCGTCAGAACACTTCTCGAAAGCGTATTCATCATATCCTTCGCCGGGGCCTTCATAATGACATCCCGTACAAAATTCTTCGGCAGGGAACGCTGGTTTGCCAGAAGGACACAGAAGTCATCCAGTTCTTCCTTCTTCGGGAGCCTGCCGAAAAGCAGAAGATACGCCGCCTCCTCAAAACCGAACCGGTTCTCACGAACAAATCCCTCTGTCAGATCGTGAATGTCGATCCCACGGTAATATAGTTCTCCGGGACACGGGACCCGGTTGCCGTCAACGTTCTTAAATGAGACGATGTTCGAGATATTGGTCAGACCCGCGCGCACGCCCTGACCATTAACGTCACGCAGTCCTTTTTTTACATCATATTCTGCATACAACTCTTTTGCGATGCCTGTATTCTCCTGGCATTCTTCAGCCAGCGCTTCAATTTCCGGTGTAACCTTTGTCTGGAAACTCATCTTCATCACTCCTGTTCTCTGTTGCTTCCTGGGGGCAATGGATACCCTGACCTGTTTCGACCTCAACGAGATAAAACACGCTGCGCGAGTTTTATCTCGCCATCGCGACGCTCGCCGCACACGAATACTTCGCATTCAGCTGCGGCTCACTGTTCGC
>OMUU01000008.1 GCA_900314295.1 uncultured Lachnospiraceae bacterium
TAGATGACAACCGCCATGCTGAGATCGAAGGAAAACGGAAGCCGCAGATAAGCTCCGATTCTGACGCCCGCAAGCAATAGGAGCAGGCTGACAAACCCAAGCCTCCATCCACGGATTTTCAGATGCAGAAGATCCAGAAGTGTTTTTGCCGTGAACAGTACGATCAGAAACCATGCCATGCCGAAGGCAGGCACGAATCCGATCCGTGTCTCCATGGCGACGCTGCTCGAGAAGAGGATTCCCTTCAGCATAAGGACGACCTGGTCCCTCCAGAAAGCAAGATCGGCAAGGGTAGGCCAGGAATAACCCTGGAGCGGAGCGGTTAAAATAAAGAGAAGATAACGGATAACGAAGAGACTCACGGCAGGGATAACGAGACGACGAAAGCTGCGGCCCGCCCTCTCCCTCCACTCGGCCATTGTCTCGGAATTCTTCATCGTATATCCGCCAAGCAGGAAGAACAGCGGCATATGAAAGGAAAAAATAGCGCCGCGTATGTAGTTGGCCGGGGGTAAGGTATGCCCGAGGATGACGAGTAGAATCGCGATGCCCTTCGCCAGATCGACATACCCCAGTCTTTTCTTCATGTGTCCTAAAAGCTCCTGTATTTCTTGATCTGTGCTGCAAAAAATGCCTCAGCCTCTCGTACTTCACAAGCTATGTCACTAACGTGTATCTTGCGAAATTTTCCTCATTCTTCGAGCTGCTGGTTTTCTCTTGCATCGTACAGCGCGCGGAAGACGTAGAAGTCGTCCGGGGTGGTGATCTTGATGTTGTCGCTTCTGCCGATGACGACATGGAGCGGCTTCCCGTACATTCGCATCATCGTGCAGGAGTCAATGACGTTGTCGTTCCCGTCTGCCAGGCACTGGCGGTGAGCCGCAAGTATGTCCTTCAGATAGAAGCTCTGGGGCGCCTTTGCGAACCGGGAGCGGGACCGGTCGGGAACCGCGTCGACCTTCTCTGTGTCGTCCACGAGAATGACCGTCTCCTTCGCCACGGTACAGGTGATCGCCGTGCCGAACTCGCGGACGGCAGCGATGTTCCGGCTGATGGTGTCCGCATCGATCAGCGGACGCACGCCGTCATGAATGAGAACGATGGTTCCGTCCGTTCCGAAAACCTCCTCCGCCGCGCAGAGCCCATTGTAGATGGAGAGCTGTCCGGTTTTTCCTCCGGGCACCACCTTCTTCACCTTGTCCAGCCGGTAGCGGTAAATCATGTCGTTCATGTAGTCGATCCAGCCCTCGATGCAGACCACGATGATCCCATCGATCTCCGGGTGATTTTCAAACTGTTCGATGGTATGCACGATGATCGGTTTGCCGTGAACGAGCAGGAACTGCTTCGGCTTGTCCTTCGTATGCATGCGCCTGCCGGAGCCGCCGGCAAAGATTACAGCGATGTTCTTTCCGCTTCCGTCTTTCATGTCATAATCCTCTCTCATCCATATCCCGAATCAGTCTGCGGTACGCGTCCTCGAGACCGATTTTTGCCCTCCAGCCAAGGGACTGAAGCTTCTCCGATGACAGACGCATCTTCACATCCTGCGCGTATCCGTAGACGTTGTCCTCTGGAATATCAAAGACCACGCCGGATTTTCCGCCGGAAATTTTCTCACAGACCATCCTCGCCATATCCGCGATGGTCGTGTGAGCCGCCTCATTGGCTACGTTGTAGGCCTCTCCATTGCTTCCCTTCATCAGAATGACAAGCAGCGCCTCGATGGCGTCGCTGAGGTAGCAGTAATTTCCATCGGACAGCCCCTTCGTATGAAGAACGATATCTTCTCCCTTTCGTACGCTCCTCGCGAACTGGGCGAAGACACGGTTTTCCGTCGGAAGAATCCCGGCCCCGAAGGTCTGAGCCAGCCTTGCGATCTTCACCGGCACCTGATACTCGGACAGGTAGGCGATGCACATGTTCTCGCAGAGCCGCTTGCTCTCCGGATAGTTACTTCTCACCTTGAGCGGGTCAATGTAACCGAGATCCTTCTCTGTCACAGGATCTGTGCTGCAGGTGCCATACATCTCCATCGAAGAAAGGTAGACAACCGAGCGGCATTTTTTCTTCGCCGCGAGCCGGAGTATGGTGCGGGTCCCCAGAATCGATGCGTCCAGCGTCTCCGCGGGCTTTGTGACCATCAGCTTCGAGGCCGTGATCCCGGCGGTATGGAAGATATAATCCACGTCACGCCCGGCGCAGATCTCTTCGGCAGATGCCTCGGTCAGATTGCAGATTTCAAAGGTGAGACAGCTGTCGGTCATCTGCCGGAGTGCGGGGCTTCCGTTCCGGAGATCACCGAAGATCTGCTCCGCCTTCTCCCGGTTCCGGATCAGCGCGACAATCTGCATGTCGAGCCCCCGGACCGCATTCAGATACAGGAACGTTCGAACCAGGTTCGATCCGACAAGACCGGTTGCCCCAGTGATCAGAACGGTGCTGCCCTTCAGGGCGGAAAAATCGATGACGCTGCTTTCGGAGATCCGCTGCAGATCTTCCCGATATACGGAACTGAACATGGTAAACTCCTTCTCTTTCTTCATTATAACTTCATAATTGATACTGATTGACACACTCTGCTGCAAAGAATCAATGACCGTTAATTCCTGGGATTCCTGCTGCAGGTGAGGAATACCCGGAAAGGCCACCGCTTATCGATCAGCCGGTGCCTTCCCTCTGCTCTCACGTGCAAGCTTTTCCATCTTGTCTTCATGGACGCGGTGCAGCCACATCTCAAAATCCTGCTTGTTTTTCCAGGTCATGGTCTCAAGGAGCACACCGGAAAACAGAGAAATCAGCGCCGACAGAATGACGAAGCAGCAGACGATCAGCGTCGGGAACTTTGCCACAAGGCCGGTCTGATTGAACTGAATCAGCACCGGAATCAGAAAGGCAACGCCGAGAACCGCGAGGACCGCTGCCAGAATGCCGAAGAAATTCATCGGCCGGTAGGTGCGGAACAGCCGCAGGATGGTTCCGATGACCTTGAAGCCGTCGGAGTAGGTGTTCAGCTTGCTGACGCTTCCCTCCGGGCGATCGCGGTACTCGATCACCTCATTTTCGATGAACATGTTCTTGTCGGCTGCATGAATGCTCATTTCGGTTTCGATCTCAAAGCCCTTCGACAGAACCGGGAAGGTCTTGACGAATTCATAGCTGAAGGCCCGGTAACCGGTCATGATATCCTTGATGTCAGACTGGAACAGGTGATTGATGGAAGACCGTACGAAGGAATTTCCGAAATTGTGGAAGGGTCTCTTGTTTTCTTCAAAATAAGTAGAGGAAAGGCGGTCGCCGACCACCATGTCCGCCTTGCGTTCCAGAATCCGCTTTGCCATGGACGGTGCGTTCTCCGCGGGATACGTGTCGTCGCCGTCCGTCATGATGTAGCACTGTGCGTCAATCTCACGAAACATACGCCGGATGACATTGCCCTTTCCCTGCTTGTACTCATGGCGCACGACAGCACCTGCGCTTCTCGCAAGCTCCGCCGTTCCATCGGTAGAATTGTTGTCATAGACGTAGATAACCGCCTCATCTCCAAGTGCGTTACGAAAATCATTGATGACCTTCACGACGGTTTTTGACTCATTGTAGCAGGGAATTAACACTGCAATTTTATCCATCGATCCCTCTCCTCATTTATCAACAGAATTATAGGATACCGTTCACTGTTCGCAAAAGAATCAATGCATTGTGCTTAAAAGGGCGGACAGGGAAAAGAATCCCTTTGAATCATACGCAAAATACGCATAGTACGCATAATACGCAAAAAAACAAATATTATTATAAAGTACCTGTGGGATAAATCAACCCCTCAGGTCAGGAATGCTGCTTATGTCGCATCTTTCCGATATTGTTCAGACCTAGCTATGTATGGCAAGGATTTTACAGTCCCGCTGCCCTCCCTTCCGGGTCCGGGAATCCGAAGATCCGTCTGCCTGCTTTCGTCCGTACCAGCAGGACGGTTCCCGGAATGATAATCAGGAACTTGATGAGAATCGTGACCGCAAGGTTCAGGGAACCTGGCATTCCATGTCCATTTAGCCGCTCCAAAAGTCCCCGGTACGGGAAGACGTCGAGCTCGATGATGTGCACGAACAGCATCGCGATGCTGTATCTTCCGAGGAAGGCGATTCCTTTCACAAGTCGACCAGGGAATGACATTCCTTTCATTGGCCGACCAGGAAATGAAATCTTTTTCACAAATCGACCAGGAGCGGCAATTTTCTTAGGAGCAGGAGAAGAATCAACAGCGGATAGGTCCTTTTGAGCACTGCCGGACAGCCGGTCCAGCCAGAAACAGAGCGTGGTCAGTACAAGGCAGGCGCACAGGCTTGCGAAGATATCCTCCGCTCCGTTTCCAAAATTGCAGAGGTTGATCCAGAACCCTTGAAAATGAAGGATAAAGCTGATCCACACCATGGCTGCAAGTACAAGTGCGGAGATCTTCCATTCTCTGCCTGCTGCAAGAAACGTTGTCTCATACCTGCGTACGAGATATCCGATGTACAGATAGAGAAGCGAGCAGGCGGCGGGCTGTACGCCAAGCGGCAGCATGAACTTCCTTGCGGAAAAATATCCAATCAAAAAGATTCCCAGCACCGCGGCGATGCGGTATTTATCCGGGATGCGCAGGACAAGATTCAGAAGGATACACGCCCAGAAGGTCGTCCATAGGAACCAGGTAGCGCCGATACTGATAATGCCCGCGGGAACCAGCTCTGCGGTTCCAGATGCGTAGAGGGATGCGAGGATCCACTGAACTGCCTCGGAGGATGCGCCGCTGCCGCCATGGATTCCATACCAAAGGACACGAAGAATGATGATAATGACGCACGAAACCGCATAGGGTACCAGAAGGGTGCGGGCGCGTTTCCGGATCAAGGATGGAAGCGGCTGTCCCTCCCGGGTAAAGTACCCTGTGATCAGGAAAAACACCGGAAGATGATAGGTGAATACGACTCGATTGATCGAACGAACCGCCAGATGACCGAGTACAATACTGATCATTGCGATCCCGCGAAGGAGATCCAGATATTCCTTTCGCTGTGTGGTTTTCATGATGGCTGGTTCCTCTTTTTCAATTCTTTCTTCTGCAAATTTTCATGCATGGACATCTTCTTATCATTCCTATTCTTCTCATTTTTTACATTCGTGTAAACCACGATCTTCGTCAATGCGGAAGGACTGCATAACATACAAAAACTACTATTACATTCCCGTAAACCACAATCTTCGTCGATACGCAAGGACTGCATAACATAAAAAACTACTATTGCATTCCCGTTAACCACGACCCTCGTCCGGTTGCAAAAATGCCGACAAATTTGATGATTCGCATTTTGATGGAACAGCGCTGACAAGCTTCTCTGTATTTTCGTATTTTCAACGGTCAGCGAATCGAGAGAAACCCACAGAGCAGATATTTGATCCGATAGTAGAGCCTCGGCGAGCTCGCGACGAGGCTGCAGTACCTTCCGTCTGCCAGAAGCCCCCAGCCATTGAGCAGTACGGTAAGCGCCGTCAGAAGTATTGCCGCCCGGAGAATTGCCCCGCCCTCTCCCTGATTTTTAATTCTGTTCTCATATGCGTCTCCGATGATCAGGAGAACCGGAATCATGAAGAAGATTCCGAAATCCATCTGATAGCGGAGCGTCATTCCGACCATCTGGATGTCGACGGCAGTGATCAGGATGCCGAACAGCAGAGACAGGACGCAGAAAGAAAATGCGTTCCGCTTCTTCAATCTCTTCCGGTATTTTCGAAGGCCGAAAAGCCAGAGTGCGATCGGATTCACGGCAAAAAATCCGGCGAGCAGGGGTTCGTTAATGACCTGACCCTGATAGTCTGATACAAGTCCCATGTGTCCAGCCGCCATGCGGATGTAGGGGAAGGTAGGCCCGACCGTCAGCGGCTGGAAGAAGTATTCATAGAAGCCGAGCCAGAACCGGTCGGGAACAAATCCCCGGTGCGTCATGTCGAATCCGGTCAGATTGTAGGTTGCGCCGAAATCGAGCAGACTTCCGAAGCGCGCCCTGTTATACAACAGGAAGGCAAAACAGATCGGAAGAAACGGCACGATGACGCTCAGCGTGTTGACAAGCCCTTTTCTGCTGAAGAACAGCCGCTCCCGGATCTCCTTTTGAAAAATCGGAAACGCCAGAAAAACAGCCAGCATCAGCTGAGGCCGGCAGCCCAGCACGAGTGCAAGTAAGACCGAACCGGCGATCAGCCAGCTTCTGCGTATGTTGCCCTCTCCGTCTGACGCCTTCAGCCAACAGGTGATTCCGGTTATGTCCAGCAAAAGGCCGAGAAGGAGCGGCAGCGAGTAAAGCGAGGTCATCTGCAGTGCGTAGATGATCTGACTTCCGGCAAGGAAGGCCGTCGTCAGAATCAGATACAGTCCCAGGCTCGTTTGGCGGAAGTATTTTTGCAGCAGCGTGTAAACGAACCAGAACGCAGCTACGACGAATACCAGACACAAAAGGAGGATGACCATACCGGTCGAGAGATCCTTTCCGGTGATCTGGTAATACGGAAGGAAAAACAGAATGACCGGCAGCACTCCGAAATACGAATAATACCGCCCCTTGTAAAACGCGAAATCGGTATATGCCGTCTCTCCCGCCTTCTGAAGAGCAGCCTTTCTGATCGAGGGATTATAAGGGTCCGAGATCTCCGAGAGAACCTTTGCCGGTTTGATGTCCAGCCAGACCTGTCCCTTCGCGAGCGCTCGCGCAACGTAGTTGTACTGCATAGAGGTACGGATTTCCGTGGAATACCAGTTCCGGTTGTAGAAGACAAGTCCAACCAGAAGAGCTCCTGCCATCAGGGTGAGCATCCACAGAACCACGGCTCCCCTCTGCCTTCGGCTCTTCATATTCAGCTTTCTCTGATACAGAAAAGATTTCGGGCAGAAAAGTCCGATCACGATCCCCAGCAATGTCAGGAACAGCAGCCGCAGTGGATGAAAAAAGAAAGGTCTTCTGGCATTCAGAACAATTCCGGAAAGATTCAGCGTCCCGTCGGCAGAATCGTTCTGTATTTCGTTGGCAGAACGATTCTGTGTTTCGTTGGAAGAACGGTTCTGTGTCTGATTGGCAGAATGGAGCTCCGTCTGGTTGGCGCCAAAATCCGGAAACGTGATCCGCAGCTCTGTTGCGTTGGAATTCAGATGAAGGCGCAGATAGCTGCTCTCCGGAATCCCAGAGACCACCTCCGTACGGGCAAGTCTTACTTCATCGGTACCGGAAGCGTCCAGACTGGAAGGCAGAATCGT
>OMUU01000095.1 GCA_900314295.1 uncultured Lachnospiraceae bacterium
GCTGAGGTGGTCCGGAACCCCAAATCCCATAGGAAAAGTGATTGAGGCAAAAAATTTTCAAAAAGGGGTTGATTTTTTCTAAGAGGTAACGTATAATCATCTTCGTTGCTACGGAAGAGCAACACAAACAAAACACAGGACATGCGCCATTAGCTCAGTTGGTAGAGCAGTAGACTCTTAATCTATTTGTCCAGGGTTCGAGTCCCTGATGGCGCACTGATGAAGCGCTGTTTTTGGTATCGAAAGGATATCGGGGACGGCGCTTCTTATTTACGCGAACAGTGAGCCGCAGCCATTTCCGACAGTACTTCCGCTGCTGTTCTTACCATCCCGTTGCCAAATCATAAATTACGATGGTAAACCTCTCAAAAAAAAATACCATCCAGACAGCCCACTGCCGTTACGGATGGTACTTCCATCACCACTTTGACTATCTCTTACCGAAAAGAAGGTTTATGCCTTGTTCTTCGTAATCTTGCGGATGGCATCCGGAGCCCCGATCACAAAGAGATGCATGTCCTTTTCAAAGACGAAGTCAGGGTTGAGGATCTGCTCGACATCTCCTCCCTGCTGGAAAGCAAGAATCTCGACACCGTAGGCAGATCTGACCTTCAGATTCAAGATGCTCTCCCCGACCCAGGGAGCAGGTACGGCGATCTCATAGATTCCGAGATTCGTACTCAATTCGTTGTAGTCAAACACATTTCGCGCACCGAACCGGACCGCCAGCTTCTCCGCCTCATCTCGTTCCGTATAAACGACATAATCTGCGCCATTATGCAGAAGAAGCTTTCGATACATATCTCTCGCCGCCCTGGCGATGATATACTTTGCCCCTGCCTCATGCAGAAGGTAGGTCACCACGAGCGCCGCCTGAAAATCCTCCTCGATCGTGACCACGCACAGGTCAAAGTCATTTATCCCGAGCGATTTAATCACCTGCGGATTGGTCGCATCCGCGATCTGAATGTTCGGGATGCTGTCCACCACATCGTTCGCCGTAGCCTCATTCTCCTCTACAGCCATCACATTGTTTCCCAGGTCCTGCATCCGCATTGCCATATGTCTGCCAAAGCGGCCAAGACCGATAATCAGCATATTCTTCATTGCTTTTGTACCTTCTTCCCGCGGGACCGATCACGTATCCCGAAAATGCGCCACGTTATTAAAATAATATTATACAAACGCTCATGCAATACATTGTGTTACAAAATGTATAAATCCACGCGTCACTTCGCTGTTTCCCAGCTTCCGTGCCGCTAACAGGCATTCACCCGATGGATATCTCTTCCTCCGGATATCTTGACGCCACATTCCGGTCTCTTCTCGTCACCGCCGTAAGTACCGTCACCGTTCCACTCCGACCGAAAATCATCAGTCCACAGAGAAGAAGCTTCGACAGCATACCCAGCTTTGATGTAATGCCAAGAGTAGACCCTACGGTCGCCACCGCGGAAGCCGATTCAAAGAGCGCTGTCTGAAAATCCACCCCCGTCTCCACCGAGGATATAATCATAGCAACGGCTATCGCGCTGAATATATACAGAATCGCGACTGTAACCGCGGTGCTGATCGTCTCGGAATCTACCGAACGATGGAACGCCTCTACCTTCTTTCTTTGCTTTCCCGTCGTCCTGACGCTCAGAAAAAGTACCGCCACCGTTGTCGTCTTCATACCGCCGGCAGTGGAGCCCGGAGAACCTCCGGACAGCATCAGCATGATCATCAGGAACTGAGACGCCGTGGACATCGCACCCAGATTCAGCGTCGAAAAGCCTGCCGTTCTGCATGTCACAGACTGAAACAAACTGCCTGCGATTTTGCCGCTCACAGACATGGATTCGAAATCCGGGTTGCCGATCTCCAGCAGATAAATACCGACCGCTCCCCCGAAGGTCAGAATCGCCGATGTCACCAGGACGATCTTACTCTGCAGCGTAAGCTTCTTGAAATGGAACCTGTGATCAATCAGGTCCTTCCACACCAGAAATCCAAACCCGCCCACGCTGATCAGCGCCATAATGATGATCACCACATACCAGTTATTTTCACATAGTGCGAGGGAAGAATTCGGCTCATATCGGCCCATCAGATCAAACCCGGCGTTACAGAACGCTGATACCGCATGAAAGATACTGCTCCATATGCCGTCCCAGAATCCCTGCCTTGGCACAAAATAAAAGGAAAGGAGAAGCGCTCCGATTCCTTCTACGATCGCCGTCCCTTTTACCACAAACCGTGTCATCCGCACAATTCCGCCGACGGCAGGTGCCGCGATGGAATCCTGCTGCAGCCGCCTGGAATGAAGCCCGATCTTCTGCCGAGCCGCCATCATCATCACGATAGCAAAGGTCATGAATCCGACGCCCCCGATTTCCATCAGGATAACCAAAACAACCTGTCCGAAAAATGTCCATGTCGTAAAGGTATCGAACCGGATCAGTCCTGTAACGCAGGTCGCCGAAGTAGCTGTAAAAAAGCAGTCCGAAAACCGTACCGGCGTACCACCCTTTGAAGATATCGGAAGCCAGAGCAGAAAAGCGCCGACCAGAATTACAAGAATGAAACCCGGAGGTATGATCTGTGTAGGAGTAAGCCTGTTCCAGAATCTCTCTAGCCTTGCGGACAGCGACTCGCTGTCCTCCATATCATAATGACACCTTCCCTCACCCATTCTCTAAATCTCCTCCTCGGCACAAGATGATTCCGTTTTGTATCTGACACGCTGCGTACACAATTACCGGGATCCGGATACTCCTCGGCACAAGGCTGTTCCGCTTTTGAGTCTGACAAGCTATCCTACAATACAATCGAAATACAAAATAGCCGAAACAGATCATTCGTCAGCCGTTTTCCATTTTTTTCAAAACGGGGGTATAGAGATACGCGCACGCAAAACCGGGAAGTGTAAAGCCGATGAGTATGACCAGAAACCCGATCCGGAAACCGACTCTCCAGATCACATAGAGCCACGCCGCGTGTATCGCTACCATCCCCAGTGTCCTCGGCAGATATCCGAGAGCCAGAGCGGCTGCATTCCGAAAGATTTGTCCAAACGTATTCTCAAACCGTGCAATCAACACGAAGCTGTAGGACATATGCGCCAGAAGCAGCAGGGTAAGTCCCACGATGATCACCCGGAAAATCATCTGGTCGTAGCCGAATGCCTTCATTAGTGTCCATTCCAGCGCGACAAGGCCGCCGAGAAACAGGTAAATCGCCCACATTCCGGTTGCCTGTTTAAAGTTTTCCTTGAAGGCTCTGAAGAAGGATTTTACGATGTAGGACTCCTCATTTCGGACCATTTTCAGAAGAACGCTGTGCATCGCCGAAAGAGAGGCTCCGACGGTAATCAGCGGAATGCTGCACAGAACCGTCAGAAGATTCAGGAGCACCAGATCAAACACCCTCGTCAGTCCCCGCATGACCGGTCCGTCCATATCAAAAAATTTGTTCATACTTCTATCCTCTCACTGCAAGTGATACCAGGATCAACGAGATAAAACACGCTGCGCGAGTTTTATCTCGCTATCGCGACGCTCGCCGCACACGAATACTGCGCATTCGGCTGCGGCTCACTGTTCGCGTAAAAAAAACAGAACCCGGTCATACCGCTCCAAATATCCAATCCTCAAGCTGACACGCAGTCCGCCCTTATGACTCCGCCAACGCACTTCCCGTGTAGCTAAGACCAAGAGTCTTCATGGCCTGACGGTCCAGGTCTTCCAGACTCGTAAACGGCTCTACATATTTCTCCAGATACTCCTCCAGGCAAAGATTTTCATCGTACATAACCTTCGCCGCAGTCATTCCGACGTACCGGTAATGCCAGGATTCATAGACGATCTTCGTGATGCGCTGTTTTCCTGCCGGATACCGCAGTGCATATCCGTATTTCCAGCAATTTTCATGAAGCCACTTCTGAACCGCTTCGCCATCCTGTGAGCTGTCGATCGCCGTGTTGTGCTCACAGCCGATATCCGCCGCCAGAGCCGTCTCGTGCTCGCTCGTTCCCGGAAGTGCGACACTCTCCGCCGTCTTGGCCCTGGCATCCTCCTCGGAGTACCCCTCGCTCACATACATGCCTGTCATACTGTCAAAATCCTGAATCTGCTGACTGTGTGTCCGGTACCCGGAAACCACCAGCGGATCATATCCCGCTGCCCGACAGTCTTCCAGCATCTGCTGCATATGCGCTGCGCATCTCGAATCTGTCGCCTGTCCGTTTTCGACCATGGTAACCGGAACTGTATATCCATTTGGATACGGATGACTGCTGTTCACCAGAATCAGCGCCCAGTTGTCGGACGTGTCATACTTCGAAGGATCCGGCTGTGCCGACTCTGTCGATACAGCTGTCGACGACGACGCCTCTGCCACAATATTTTCCGGCGCCTCCGGTACCGTTTTTTCTACGGATTCAGATGATTCGGATGACCCGCTCACCCCGGTCTCCACAGCGCCATCTCTCGCAGTGCTCCGTTCCGTATGAATCTGAAAAAGAATATAGCCTCCGAGGATGATAATCAGTATAATTCCAACCACCAGCACGATCTTCAGTAATGTATCAAATCTATTTTGCCTCACCTGATGCGTTCCTTTATTTTATCTTCCAAGTACTTTGTCGTGTAAAAAATAATTTCATAGTGGAGAATGTTCATAGAGTTTCTATCCCAGAGAAACCGAACGCTTGCCGGAAACTCCTCATCCGAATCCCAATATTGAAACCACACATTCAGAAACGGAAAAACAGGAATCAGGAAGCTCACGTCACCGCCCTTGCAGGGCACCCCTCCAAGCGATTCGCACGCCTTTCGGATCTCATCCGTTTTTCCCTCAAAGGGACGAATCACGTCGGGCTGATGCAGCTTTTTCGCATGTCCCGCTCCGACAATACCTCCCATCTGCGCCAGTGTCTCCCAGCCTCCCGTCATATCCGGAAGCTCCTCATCCGCATCAGAACAGCAGAGGAGATCATAAATTGCCATGACAATATCATGATCCGCCGGCTTCATGCTTCCCCGGATGCTTATGATCCCGAGGCTTCGGCTGATCTGATAATCCTCTCCGAACACCTTAAGATACAAATAGTTCTCATCATTTTCCAGATGGTATTTGCGAATCAGCTTTGCCTGATCCAGGGTCAGAAACTCCTTTCTGGATTCCTCAGACATCGCGTCATAATTCCCGCACATTTTCTTTCCTTTCTGTCTGCCGGCGATGATCTCATTTCTCTTCCATCGCATGCAGAAACATCTTCTCCACGCAGCTGTTCTTTCGTCCGCATGCAGAAGCTTCTGCTTCACACAGTTGTTATTTCGCCGCTTACCAGACTGTCGTATCCGCGTTGCTGTCACTCCTTACGCCTGTGCGCTTTCGGCCGCAAGCGCCTCAAGAATCCGGCTGTAATGCAGGAAATGTCCCGACTCGCCCAGCTTTCGTATTTCCTCTAAAGGAACGATCCGGAATCCTTCCGTTTCTTCCTCCTGTAATATCACATCCTGCTCGGAAAATGTCATATAGAAATGATAAATATCAGTGAAATAATTATCACCGCCCTCCGGGTCGGTATTCTGATAGGAATATACGCATCCGCCTTCCGCCTTCGAGACGTCAAGCCCTGTCTCCTCTCGCACCTCGCGGCACACCCCTTCAAAGGATGTCTCTCCCGCCCGGACACCGCCTCCGGAAACCTCCCAGTCCCCGGCAGCCCACTTCTTGTTCCATTTGCGCTGTGTAATCAGGAACCTGTGGTCCGGGCGTTCAATCAGTGCGATGACGACCAGCATATACTCGCCCGGCTGCAGACGATACTCCTTGCGCGGAACACGTCGGCCTGTTGTCATTTTATCTGAATTATAGATATCGATATACTCCATCGTAGTCTGTTGCTCCATCCGGCGCCTTCCTCCTTACCCGTTCTGTGCATTCTTGTTGTAATATACGCCCTCTGTCTGAACGGGAGCCGGTGCCGGTGCCAGCGTATATCCGGACGAATAATATACGATCATCGGTTCCTTGACCGATACCAGATTGTAGATCTGCGCAGCCGCATCCAGGGAAAGATTCAGACAGCCGTGAGAACCGCTCGTAATATAGGTATCTCCTCCAAAGGAACCTCTCCACGTAGCGTCATGCATGCCGCAGCCGGTATAGGTAAACGGCATCCAGTAGCTTACCGGCTGTGAATAAGTGTAGTAGTTTTCCTTTCCGGCAATCTTATCTCCCAGAAGGGTGGCATTCTGCTCCTTGTTTAATATGATAAACGCGCCTTCCGGTGTGTAATAGGATTCATTCATCGTTCCGGATACACAGTCCGTCTCGTAGGCGACCTGTCCGTTCACATAAACCCATACATGCTGCCGGCTCAAATCCGCCTCGACATAATTCTGACCAAATCCGTTATTGTCGTCAGGTGCGGCATATTCCGTCATCGAATATGCCGGCTGTCTTGTCGTGACCGCTCCGCTGTTCAGTTCATCCGTCAGCTGCACAATTTCCGCCTCCTGGTTCACCTGATATCCATAGTAACCGGTCCCCTTAACCGTAATATCACCGATCCCTGTGGCATGAAAGGTTCTGTCCTTTCCTACGGTATCCGTATCGGAGGCCAGCTGGGCCACATAGTCCGCGATATGCTGATTCCAGGCAGCGTCATCCTTCGTCCAGGAGCCGTCCGGATTCTGTGTCAGCCAGTTCACCGTCGTTGATCCATCCAGTGTACGGTTGCCCGAAGGCAGCGTATAGGTGATGCTCGCCTTGACCGTGTTATTTAAAGCGGCAAGCTGCTGATTCAGGGCATCGTTACTGCCGGTTATTTCCGCATTCTTATAGACTCCCTCAACACCGGACAGGTCTACTTCCGACTGGTCACCAGCGATGGCTCCCTGGACTGCACGGAGCGCAGCTTCCTTATCAAGCGCCGTTCCCGCATTCTCCGGAATGATGGCAAAGCCATTGTCCTGTTTCTCAATCCGTGCGTTGACGGGCTGTGTCATATTCGCGTCCTGCATCTCCGAAAAACCATACAGCATATTCTGAAGGTCTGCTTCTTTATACAAAAAATCACCCTCCGGCGTCTGTACGGTCTGCCACCCGGATGCGTCCTGATTCCCCGCCTCCCATTTGAGCTTATCTACAAAAATTCCCGATATGGTTTCCTGACCGTTTCGAAACTTTACCGTCAGGGAATAATCTTCTCCCGGCGTCTTTCTCAGCTCCGTATCCCGGGTTTCCTTGCTTTCTTCTCTCCCGCTTCCGGACGAAAGAGATGCGGCAGCTACTTGATCAACCCCTGTCTTCCTTCCGGAAGCGTCAGAAACATTTCTGCCCATCACCAAAAGACCGCCCGTAATCACAGCAGCTGCTGCCACACAGACCAACGGAACAACAAACCCTCCAGCCTTCCGGCAAGTCCTTTTCTTCTTGTATCTCTTCATTGTAATTCCTCTTTATCCTGACAATTCCCGGGCCATCCGGGTTCTTCGATGACAATATTATTTTCATGCTTAGATGCAGCTTTGATTTGCTTTAAGCAGGTTCTGATATGCCTCTGATTTGCTTCACGCAAATTCTGACACACCTCTGATTTGCTTCACGCAAATTCTGACACACCTCTGATTTGCTTCAAATCAAGTATTCTTTATTATAACGGTATCCCTTCTGATTTGTAAATCATCTAAGAAGACAAAATCAATCAAATACCGGCGTTCTTTTTCTACAACGAGATAAAACACGCTGTGCGAGTTTTATCTCGTTATCGCGACGCTCGCCGCACACGAATCCTTCGCATTCGGCTGAGGCTCACTGTTCGCGTAAAAAACGGCGCAGAGCGACAGCATGCCCCGCATCCTGTCATTCTGCGCCATTTTCCGTCCTGGAAATATCGTCTCAACTCGACGCTCTGCTTCCTTGCCTGCGGTTCTCTGCCGCCTGGTAAGCCTTCAGCGCCTCCTTCTCTTCTTTGGTAAGTGTCTTCGGCACCTCAATTTCTATCGTCACATACTCGTCGCCGCAGACGCCCTTCGTATCTCTTACGCCCTTGCCTTTCAATCTCATCTTGCTTCCGGACTGCATTCCCTGCGGAATCCTGCAGACGACCTGTCCGTTAAGCACCGGCAGCTTCGCTTCTCCACCGAATACAGCCGTCGTGAATGGAATGCGTGCGGTTGTATAAAGGTCATTTCCCTTTCTTTCAAAGCCCGGCATCGCCTGTACATGTACCTTGATCAGCAGATCGCCGCTGCCGCCTCCCGGCTTCTGATTTCCTTTTCCTCTCAGCCGTATCGTTTTCCCGTCTTCAATTCCGGCCGGAATCCGGATCTGCAGCGTACTTACATGCCCGCTTCCGGATGAAAGCTGTACCTTGCGGCTGCATCCGTTGACCGCATCCAGGAATCCGATGGTAAGTTCTGAATGAATGTCGTAATCCGCTTCATCCATTCCGCCTTGAAATCCGCTGCCGCCTCCGAAACCGCTTCCGAATCCTCCAAAATTTCCGCCGGAGGAACTACCGTACGAACCGCCGGATCCATAGGAGCCGCCTTGCCGGGACGCTCCTGCGTTTTTTCCTCGGAACATATTGCCGAACATCTGTCCGAAAATATCCTCCGCGCCGTCCCCATCAAAATGAAACGACTGATAGCTCTTTCCATCCGGGCCATAGGAATGAAAGCTATAGCTCGAACCTCCGTTTCCTCCTGTAAAATTGCGGAAGAAGTCCCCGGCATTACCGCTTCCAAAATTGCTTCTGCCTCCGTAAGCATCAAACGCTTCCTCATATTTCTTCGGATCCATGCCATTTTCAAAGGCAGCCATGCCGCATTTATCATAAATCCGCTTCTTTTCAGGGTCACTCAGCACGGCATATGCCTCATTGACCTCCTGAAACTTCTTCTCCGCCTGTTTATCTCCCGGATTCATATCCGGATGATACTTCTTGGCCAGCTGACGGAACGCCTTCTTGATGGCATTCTCATCCGCTCCCTTCGGAAGCCCGAGAACCTCGTAAAAGTCTTTTTTCATCTGTCTCACCTTCTCCCGCTTATATCTTCAAAGTTCTCCGACAATCTCTTATTTTATTCTCAAAAAAGCTGCCAGGCCAACTGACATTCAGTGACATGACAGCTTATATCGTTCGTGTCACAATAGATCGTGACCCCGTACTTCCTTTCTACTCATCATCCGATGGCAATCTTCTTTGCTTCCGGCGCCTTCGGCTCCTTCTTAGCGATGTCGATCTGCAGAACACCATTTTCGAATTTTGCCTTTACGTCGTCCTCGGAAACCTCGTCCCCGACATAGAAGCTGCGCTCCAGATTGCCGCTGTATCTCTCAATCCGAACGACCTTGCCTTCTTTGTTCTTTTCTTCCTTCTGCTGTTCACTCCGAATGGCTCTGATATTCAGAACCCCGTCCTTCAGGTTCAGAGAAATATCCTCTTTCCGGAATCCCGGGAGATCAACCTCAAAATGATATCCCTTCTCATCCTCTCTGATATCCGTTCTCATCCCTTCATTCTTATTCATAAACGGTGCCTGGAAGAAATCATCAGCCCAATCCTTTGCAAAATCATCTACGAAATCATTTCTGAAAATAGCTGGCATAAACATCATAAGTCATTCCTCCTTTGCCTCATCATTTCAGATATTATTTTCTTTCTTCTGACATTATGTATACTAGCACCTATTGTTAGCACTGTCAATAGGTGAGTGCTAATTTTTTTAAGAAAAGAAGAGACACACACCGGCTTTCATCGTTTCGACCGATATGTGTCTGTCTTCCTAAATCTCGTGCTGCTTCTCCGCCTCTTCCGGCGCGCAGGCTGCTTACTTATTTCTTTCGATGATTCCCTCGAAGCTCTCGGAATCTCTAGCTCCGACTACCTGATCCACCTTCTGTCCATCCTTGATGAATACGAAGTTCGGAATGCTCTGTACGCCAAATTTAGCTGCAAGATCCGGGTTATTGTCAACGTTGACCTTTACAAACTTCACGTCATCATAATCCTCGGAAAGGCTGTCCATAACCGGCGCCATCATCTTGCAGGGACCGCACCAGTCCGCATACATATCTACAACGACAAGTCCCTTTGCCTGCATTACTTCTGCATCAAACTCATTCTGATTGATCATCTTTACCATGGTGTATACCTCCCTGTTTTGCACGGTTTTGTGTTCTCTTCATTGCCCCGGCTCCGGGTTCTGATCACTGAACCCCGGCCACCTTCTATGAATTTGTCTATTCAATAGGAATGACTATCATTTCCATGGCGTTAATATAACACAAAATTAAATTGTGTGCAAGTATTTTTATCATTTTCTTCGATTTTTCCCCACCATCCGTTTCTGTTCACACATAACTGACCAGTCAAGGATTTCAGATATTCAGTGAACAGTAACGACCAGCCGTAACTTATTCGGGCAGCACCTGAATATGATCCGTAATACTCCCACCCTTATCCGCGGATCTCATACGCTATCTTTCATCGTGGAGGCTGCGCGATCAGCTTGCAGATCGCGTTACCCTTGGCGGAGAATTTCTTTTCGTACTCTGTCATGATATTGCCCTGATTCATCAAAGGATCCTGATGCAAGTCAAAGGTATACTGCAAAAGGTTCCAACCGCTTCCGCGTATTTCCTCCAGTGAAAACTCGAACAGCGGACGATTGTCTGTCTTGAACTCCAGTCTTGCCCCACTTGTCATAATCTTCTCATAAAGCCTCAGAAAGTTTACGGAGGTCAGTCTTCTTCCGGCGTGCCGATCCTTCGGCCAGGGATCCGAGAAGTTCAGGAAGATCCCGTCAACCTCATTTTCAGAGAACACCTCCGTCAGTCTTCTGGCATCCATCCGCAGGAAGCGGAAATTGCAGTCTGCAGGCATTCCCGGCCGCTCCTGTACGGATGCGGAAAGACCGTGTACCCTTTCCGGGTCTTCGCCCTCGCGGATCCGCTGCCTCATCTCCGCTTTCTGAATCGCACGGAATAAAACACTGTCATACATCTCTATGCCGATAAAGTTGTGCTCCGGATGTGTCTGGGCCATATCCATCAGAAAATGTCCCTTTCCCATTCCGATCTCGATGAAAAGAGGCTGGTTCTTCTCAAACACCTCATGCCATCTGCCTCTGTACTTCTCCGGATCCTTCATACAGTATTCACTCCCCTGAATCACATCTGTCGCACCCGGAATATTCCGCAATCTGCTCATTGCCGACCTCACTTCTTTCTTATTTCGTAACGAATCAGCCTTATTTCGTAACGAATCGGCACATCATAATCTCAAGCACGATAAAACCACTTGTGGCTGCTTTTCCGGCTGAACTTATGATATTTCCCGGGGCCGAAAGGCTCCCGGACGCCTCACCTTTCCAGGCTGCTGTCATCGCTTTTCTCAATCATATCATAAAAAAGTAACGATGACGATAAGATCCAGTTACAGTTCACTCACAACTATGTACGGCAAGGATTTTACAGTCCTATTGCCATTTGCAAACTGGCTGTAATGCTCAGGCAAAGGTACTGTAAAATCTTAGCCGTTTTAGTCGCGCGTGAACGGTAGATGCCGTCATGCTCTCTGATCTGTCACTCACACCTCCCTGTATGACTCCTGTGTTATGTTCGGATTGCAGAAACGATTCCACATTTTGTCAGATTATTTTTGTCTCAAGCACACAATTCAACGATCTCCGGATTAATAGTTTCACTACAGAAAAGTCAATAGTTTTCCGCCGATATTTTTAAAAAAGAAGGATTTTGGAGATTGTTCACAAAACGTCCGTTCTTGATTTTCTCTTATGTAACCGGCTTGATTTCTCCATATTTTTGTTGATAATGTGGATAACTTCGTGGATAACTCTATTTTACGCGAATTTCCGGCCTTCTTTCATGTGGATAAATCTGTGAATAAAACTTTTCATCCGCAGCTCTGCCCTGCACCTCTTCCGCCATTTTGTGCACTTTTTCTGAATCGAAATTTTTTGCACAAAAGCAGCAATAAGACTCCGGAATAAAATAAAGGAAATTTTAGCAAGTCATTCCTTAGATATGAACGCGACAACCAAACCGGACCTGCTTTCCTTTGGCATGAACGCGGCAGCCAAACCAGAGCTGCTTTTGTTTTTGTATTTAAAACGAGAAAAACTCTGCGCGAGTTTTATTTCACTATCGCGACGCTCACCGTACACGAGTCCTTCGCATTCGGCTGCGGCTCACTGTTCGCGTAAATCAAAATGTATCCTCTCGGGAAATACATCTTTTTTGAAATTATATGCTTCAATCACAAATCTTATGGGATGACGGGTTCCGGACATAATCCTTTCGACTG
>OMUU01000025.1 GCA_900314295.1 uncultured Lachnospiraceae bacterium
GGAAGTGCCGTAAGGCATGGAGCTGACTGTTACTAATCGGTCGAGGGTTTGACCTAAAGCATAAGTTGGAAGCTGGAAAGTTTGTGTGTTCAGTTTTGAAGGTATGTATTGTTTATTGAAAAGTCTGCTTTGACAGGCTTTTTTTTAATTTACGGAACAGTGAGCCGCAGCCGAATGTGAAGGATTCGTGTGCGGCGAGCGTCGCAATAGCGAGATAAAACTCGCGCAGCGTGTTTTATCTCGTTTATAGATATTATGAACAAAGTCAATGCTCTGAGAATATTACAACCGTCCATAATATATTTCTGAGGATGAAGCGCAGATACGCGGAATCCGAATACCTGTAGAATTGCGGGAGTGCTTAGCACGGAGCAATTTGTAGCTTATACAGATTGTCTCACAAGGTATCGTATGAGTGTTTGTAGAAGAGGTAGAAATGGATGGGAAAAGGAAGTAACTTCGAGTTTGAAAATCTCGGCCAGGTGGTGAAAAAGCTGAGAAAGGAGCATGGACTGACTCAGATGGATGTCGCCAGAACTCTGAATGTAACTCCCGGATATATCAGCAACGTGGAGAATAGCAGAACGGCGATGTCACTTCGTGTGTTGTGCTATTACGGCGATTTAACGGGTATTACGCTGGACGAGCTGGTCGGGAGAGCGGTTCCCGAGTATCGGAAAACATCCCTGGATCATAAGATTTCCAAAATGGTTGAGAAGCTGGATGAAAAGGAAAAGCAAAAGGTCATTGATACACTCAGCATTTGGACGCGTGCGGAATGATCCGCTAATTAATAAGTAGCAGAAATGAGTTAGAAAATAACTGATTTACTTGAACAAGAGTATTGCTTTCCACATAACTCTTTGTTAGTATTATTGCCATAATCGAACAAAAGAAATGAGAAAACATATTGGTAGTACAAAGAAGTATCTGTCATCTTAAGGGGTGTTCAGGTACTTTTTTATTGTATAAGCTCTTCGAAAACGCAGAAGGACTCGTCGCACGCGAAGCGCGCGTAAGAGAGTTTTGGGATTTCGAAGGCTTTTACAAAGTGAGACGCGGACAAGGTCCGAATGAGTGACGATATCATTCACACACAGTTATGGATACAAGGGCGTATCGGGAAGAAATTTCCGGTGCGCTTTTGTTTTATCTCTCTATATTTTGAAAGCTTTTTGGGACAAAAGGAGGAAGGACTATGAAGGAACTGGTAATGATCATCAGACCCGACAGACTCGAGGATGTTAAGGCGATCCTGGATCAGGAAAATTGCGGAGGCATGACGATTTCGACTGCCATGGGATGCGGTACGCAGAAAGGTGCTTCCGATACAGCGGTAAAGGAATTGAAGGGACTCAAGACAACGATAAATCTGCTGCCAAAGATCCGGGTTCAGATTGTCGTAGAAGATAAAAAGGTGGAGCCGATCATCGAGGCGGTCAGGGATAAGCTTGCGACAGACCATGTAGGAGATGGGAAAATTTTTATCCGGCCGATTGAGGATGCGATCCGGATCCGTACCGGTGAACGCGGAGATGAAGCACTGTGACGCGCGTATGAGCGAAATCCGAATATCTGTTAGCGGCACGAATGCTGCAAAGCAGCTTTCGTGACGCGTAAGCTTATACCTTATAAAACCAGGAGTGCAAAGCACGGAGCAATCCGTAGCTTACACAGTTCGTGATAGAACGCGAAATACAGCATTCTAAGTTAATAGAGCGAGTACACAATATTTCTCAAAGAGGTGATACCGGAGTGAGTGAATATATTGTTGAACTGGATCATGTAAACAAAATTTACGGCACAAACCATGTCGTGAAGGATATGAATCTTCATGTGAAGGCTGGAGAATTTCTGACGCTCCTTGGTTCTTCCGGCTGCGGCAAGACCACGACGCTGCGCATGATCGCGGGATTCGAAATTCCGAGCAGCGGAAGTATCCGGGTGGAGGGAGAGAGCATTGAGGCCAAGCAGCCATTTGAACGGGATGTGAACACGGTATTTCAGACCTACGCCTTGTTTCCACACAAAACGATTTTTGAAAACATCGCTTATGGGCTTCGTATGAAGAAGGTGCCAAAGGCGGAAATCCGTGAGCGGGTGGAAGAGATGCTGTCCATGGTGCAGCTGGAGGGATTCGACGACCGCTATCCGTCGCAGCTGTCCGGAGGTCAGAAGCAGAGGGTTGCGATTGCCAGGGCACTGATCAACCGTCCGAAGGTGCTCCTTCTGGATGAGCCGCTGGGCGCGCTGGATCTGAAGCTGAGGAAGCAGATGCAGCTGGAGCTGAAGAGGCTGCAGAAAAAGCTGAACATCACGTTTATCTATGTAACACATGATCAGGAGGAAGCGCTGACCATGAGTGACCGAATCGCGGTCATGCATGACGGCATCATAGATCAGGTGGCGACTCCCGCTGAGATCTATGAGCATCCCGCTACAAAATTTGTCGCAACCTTCATCGGAGAGACAAATATCTTCGAAGGATGCATTGTCGAAATCGCGGGGAAGACCTGTGAGGTCGCCGTTGAGAACGGGTTCGTGCAGGCGAACGGGGATGATTTCAACAATGGCGAATTTGTCACGATTTCGGTGAGACCTGAGAAAATCAAGTTCTACAAAGACGATATCGGAAGCTTCGGGCTTCAGGGCATCGTGAAGGATTATATCTATGTCGGCTCGGTTTTGAAATGCAATATCGTTCTTCCGAACGGAAACGAGGTCCGGGCGGAACGCCTTTCCGGAGAAGAGGTCCCGAAGGTCGGAGAAGTTGTGTATGTCACATGGGATGTTGGAGATGCGGTACTCCTCCACAACAATGACAACGCCATCTACAATGCGCTGAACAATATGCCGATTGTGTGAGGAGGTGATCAGTGTGGAAGAAAAGAGTAAAAAGTCGATGCGGTTTCGTTCGAGGGTTCTGCCCGCACTGACAACCGTTGCGCCTGTGAGTTTGTGGATGATTCTCTTTGTGGCGATACCGATGATCTACGTCATTGTGATCAGCTTCTGCAACATTGATGAGAACTACAACGTCGTATTTCAGTTTACCTTCAAGAATTATATCCGGCTGATTGATCCGGATTACCTGAAGATTTATCTGCAGTCGTTGCTGATCGCCTTCCTCTCTACAGTTCTGGCACTGTTGATCGCGTTTCCTTTTGCGTGGATCATTGCAAGAACCAGAAGTAAGAGAAAAAACGTTTTTTACATGCTTGTGATTATACCGTTCTGGACGAACTCGTTGATCCGAATCTACGGATGGAAGACATTTCTCGGAAACAGCGGGTGGCTGAACAGTTTTCTTCTGAAGATACATTTGGTCAGGGAACCGCTGGATCTGCTGTATCATCCGGCGACAACAGTGCTGGGCATGGTGTACTGCCTGTTCCCGTTTATGGTATTGCCGCTGTATTCCGCGTTGGAGAAGCTGGACGGAAGTCTGCTGGAGGCTTCGGCGGATCTGGGAGCCAGAAAGGTACAGACCTTTTTCGAAGTAATTCTTCCGCTGACCTCGAGCGGTATTTTTTCCGGATGCATCATGGTCTTCATACCGGCGCTCGGATATTTCTACGTATCGGATATTCTCGGCGGAGGAAACACAGATATGATCGGCAACCTGATTGAACGGCAGTTCCAGAGCGGAAATAACTGGCCGCTGGGAGCCGCGCTCTCCATCATTCTGATTCTGGTAACGCTTCTTCTTGTGCGGATCTATCAGAAGCTTGGCGGCGACATGGAAAGTCTGGGGGTGTGATTGATGAATACAGAGAAAAAGGTAAAGGAAAAAAAAGGAGACATCACGCCCGGTCAGGGAATCTTCCTCTTTCTGGTCTATGCATTCCTATTTCTTCCGATCGTTGTGATCGTGGTCAACTCCTTCAACGCCACCATGACGAAGCCCTATCTGTCCTGGAAGGGATTTTCCTTCTACTGGTATGGGGAGCTGCTCCAGAACGCGGCGCTTCTGAGCTCGTTTGGAAATACCATATTTCTTGCTGTGGTCAGCACACTGCTTTCCACCGCGATCGGTACACTGGGAGCCATCGGAATGTATCGCTACAAGTTCCGCGGGAAAAAACTGATCGACGCGCTGCTGTATATTCCGGTAGTAATTCCGGAGATTGTGCTGGGCATTTCACTTCTGACTATGTTTGCCGGGACCGGGATCCCCAGAGGAATGGGAACGCTGATTCTCGCGCATGTCACGTTTGACGTTCCGTTTGTTATTTTCAACGTCAGATCAAGACTGGCGGGATATGATATTTCACTCGAGGAAGCCAGTATGGACCTCGGAGCGAACCGGGTCCGGACGTTTTTTGAGGTGACGTTTCCGGTGCTTGCTCCCGGAATTGCAGGAGGCGCGCTGCTGGCATTTACCCTTTCCATCGACGATGTCATCATCAGTTACTTCGTGAACGGCACAACAAAGACATATCCGTTGAAGGTTATGGAAAGCATCAAGAGCGGCGTTGCGCCGGATGTCAATGCACTGAGTACGCTGATTTTGATTGGAACGGTAGCAGTCGTGGTTTTGACACAGAGCGGATTTTTCAGCCGGAAGAACCGAAAGAAGAAAAAAACGGCAAGGTGAAAATTACTTTGCACCACGCTGTAAATCAAAAAGAAGAAAAAGACGGCATCACACTTTACTGCCTGAAATGGAAAAAACAGATATCAAATATAATGAGACACAGCAATGTGGTATACAGGTATCAAACATAATGAGACCAGCAATTTGGTATACAGGTATTGCGATAGGTGAAAATCAGAATGCGGGAATAGGGAAGGAGAGATGGATATGAAAAAGAACATGAAAGGTTTGCTTGCTCTGGGACTTGCTGCGGCGATGGCTGTCGGCATGACGGGCTGCGGATTCAGTACTTCCGGAGGAAGCACTTCTGGCGGAAGCAGTTCCGGTGGAAGCGGAGACGACAAAACGCTGAATATATTCATCTGGACAGAGTATGTTCCGGACAGTGTCATTCAGAAGTTTGAGAAGGAAACCGGTATTAAGGTAAATGTCACAACATTCTCATCCAATGAAGACATGCTCGCCAAGGTGAAGGCCGAGGCGGAGGGCACCTACGATATTGTGCAACCCTCAGATTACATGGTAAAGCAGATGATCTCTCAGAACATGCTGGAAAAGCTGGACAAGGACAAACTCACGAATCTGAAGAATATCGGCGATCAGTATTTGAACCCCTCCTATGATCCGGACAATACCTATTCGGTTCCCTATCAGGGCGGCGTGGCGGCGATTGCTGTGAATACAAAGAAGGTAAAGAAGGATATCACCAGCTACGAGGATCTGTTTGATCCGTCGCTGAAGAATTCCCTGGTGGTTCTTGATGATTACCGCGCGGTGATCGGCATGACCGAGAGGTCGATGGGACTTTCGATGAATGAAACAGACCCGGATAAGCTGAAGGAAGTTGAGAAGAAGCTTCTCACGCTGAAGGACAATATCAAGGTCTACGATTCGGATTCGCCGAAATCCTCGCTGATCAGCGGCGACTGCACGGTTGGTTTCTGCTGGAGCGCCGAGATCGCACTTGCTATGGAAGAAAATCCGGATATCAAGATCGTGTTCCCAAAGGAAGGCGCGTATGTCTTCATGGACAACTGGGCGATCCCGAAGGGGGCAAAGCACAAGGATGCTGCCGAGAAATTTATCAACTATATTCTAGAACCGGAAACCTCGGAGGCCATTTCCTCAGAATATCCTTATCTGAACCCGAATACGGCAGCGGTAAAAGAGATGGGGTCGGACTACACCGATAATGAGGCGAAGAACCCGCCGGAGAGCGTAATCTCCGCCGGCGAGTATGTGGATAACCTGGATACCGATACCATTGCGACATTGGACAGCATGTGGACCAAGCTGAAGGGATAATTAGAAAATTTTTTAGCCGGTGCGCATTTTTGCACCGGCTGTTCTTTTCGGCGCGTTTAGCGAGAAGCACCGGAGCAGGCAGCGGTTGAGATCGGCGAGTGTCGCTATTTGAATGAAATTGGCGGGCGTCGCGGTGTGGCCGGAAACAGCGAGCGTCGCAGTGTGACCGGAAGCAGCGGGTGCCGGAGTGTGGCCGGAAGCAGCGGGTGCCGCGGTGGTGAGATTAAGCCGGAAGGTGCTTTTTTTCAGTTATGAGAATAGGAGAAGCAAGTCAGCAGGAGGACGTATGATGGGGATGATCAGGAATTCACTTCCGGGAGAGGACGGGTTTCGGATGCCGGGAGAGTTTGAACCGCAGGACAGAATCTGGATGATTTGGCCGGAAAGGCCGGATAACTGGAGAAAGCATGCGCTTCCGGCACAAAAGGCTTATGTCGATGTGGCAAAGGCAATTGCGGCGTTTGAGCCTGTCTGTATGCTCGCTTCTGTGGATCAAATGAGGAAGGCGGAAAACGCATTCGATGATGTTCCGGGTGTGGAAGTCCTGGAAATGGCTTCTGATGATGCCTGGATCAGGGATACCGGTCCCTCTTTTCTTGTAAATGACAGGGGAGAGCTGCGCGCCTGTGACTGGAGATTCAACGCGTACGGGGGAGATGTGGACGGTCTCTATAAACCCTGGGATCAGGACGATGCCCTTGCGGGAAAAATCTGTGACATGCTGGGAATCGACCGGTACCGTTCTGATTTTATCCTGGAGGGAGGTTCTTTCCATACGGACGGGGAGGGAACCATTCTTACGACGGAGATGTGTCTTCTGAGTCAGGGAAGGAATCCCGGGCTGACGAAAGAACAGATCGGGCAGAGACTTTGTGATTATCTCGGAGCAAAGAAGGTGATATGGCTTCCGGACGGGATTGATCCGGAGGAGACAAACGGACATGTCGATGATGTGGCCTGCTTTATCCGGCCCGGAGAAGTGGCCTGTATCCGGGAAGAAAATCCGGCCAGCCCGTTTTTCGGGGCATCGGAGAAAGCATTCCAGATTCTGGAGCAGTCTCAGGACGCCCGAGGCAGAAGACTGAAGGTACATCCGGTGTGCTGCCCGAGGTATCCGGTTCGTTATCCTGCTGATTACGCGGTGGAGAGCACTGGTCTGGCAATTCCGCGTATACCCGGAGAACTATGCGCCGCCTCGTACCTGAATTTTCTGATTGTGAACGGCGGGGTAATCGTACCGCAGTATGACGATCCGAATGACGAGATTGCTCTCCGGCAGATCGCGGCCATGTTCCCGGATCGGAAGACGGTCGGCGTCAGGACCAGGGAGATCGTGTACGGGGGAGGAAATATTCACTGCATCACACAGCAGCAGCCCCGAATAAATCGCATGTGACAGAAACTGCCCGGACTATCTTGTCAGTTCCGGGCAGTTTATACTGTTTATACGGTACATGCGCAACTGCCGGGGCAAAGCTTTTAAAGGCCCTTTGCCCCTGTAAATCCTGCAGAGAAACCATCGTTCCATCATGGCTGTTGTGACGCGGCGATTCATGGGTGTTCAAAGCTGTTACTTCAGGGTAATCAGTTCGTAGGATCTGGTGCCGAGACCGATCTTCTCGGCGTGCTCGAGCGTCTCCTTCCAGCGCACGTTTGGATTGCTGTCCAGGAAGTTGTCGTGATAGTGGTGCCAGTCCGGCTTCGCAAGGTTGTCGCCGAGCTGACTGTTGCGGATCGGCGTCGCCTTCAGGCATGCGTCAACGCAGGCCTGGTCGAGCGCGACCGGATCGAAGGAGGCAAACATTCCGATGTTCGGAAGAATCGGAGCGTCATTCTCCGGGTGGCAGTCGCAGTTCGGAGATACATCGGTGATCAGGCTGATGTGGAAGGTCGGGCGGCCATCACAGACTGCCTGTGAGTATTCGGCAATTTTGCAGCCAAGGATCTCGTTTGCATCTTCGTTATCATTTTCTATGGCGTCAAAGTTGCACGCTCCGATGCAGCGGCCGCAGCCCTTGCAGATTTCCTGATGGATATGCGCCTTGCCGTCCTCATAGGAGATGGCGTCTGAACCGCACTCCTTCGCGCATTGTTTACAGCCGCGGCAGAGCTCCTCAATGACATGCGGTTTTCCGGAGTTGTGCTGGTGCATCTTGCCCGCACGGCTTCCGCATCCCATGCCAAGATTCTTTAGCGCGCCGCCGAAGCCGGTCGCCTCATGGCCTTTAAAATGCGTCAGACTGATCAGAATGTCGGCATCCATGATGGCATGACCGATGTATGCCTCCTTCAGATATTCGCCGTTCCGGATCGGTACGGTCACTTCATCGGTTCCCTTCAGGCCGTCGCCGATGATGACGTGGCAGCCGGTCGTCGCCATACTGAAGCCGTTCTCCTCGGCACAATCGAGATGATCGAGCGCGTTCTTACGGCTTCCGGGATAGAGCGTGTTGCAGTCGGTCAGGAAGGGCTTTCCGCCGAGCTCCTTTACGACGTCGGCGACCGCCTTTGCATAGTTCGGACGCAGGTAGGAGATGTTGCCGAGCTCACCGAAATGCATCTTGATTGCGACAAATTTTCCATCCATGTCGATATCGCCGATTCCGGCCTTGCGAATCAGCTTTGCCAGCTTTCCCGGAAGACTCGGGCCGTTGGTGTGTGTACGAAAATCGGTAAAATAGACCTTTGATTTTTCCATAAGATTTCCTCCGCATACATGAAATCTGGATTTTTTCCTTTTTGATTCTTCCTTGCTGATTCCGACCGGATACCTGCAGAAGGTCAGGTGGCAGGAAAAAATCCCTTTTTATCCTTTATAGATTTTATGGGTCAATCATTTTTGGTGTGGGGTGAACACATGAGCGTTCTCCCCGGTTAACAG